>JAAWEX010000025.1 GCA_022794495.1 Lawsonibacter sp.
TGGAACATAGAAGAGCACCCCCAGTGATTTGCAGAACCTGGGCTGTTTAAATAAAAATAAAAGAATAAAGAAGAAAAGGAGGAAGAGGAGGAGGAAGAGTCCGCTTCTCGCTCTCCGCCTGCCGCTTTTGCTCCGCCTGAATAAAGGCCTCCAGCGTCTCCGGCGCCTTGGCCCGGCCGGTGTCCAGGGCCAGGCGGGCCCGCTGGAGCAGGGGCTCCCAGCCGTACTTCTCCGCGCACTCGCTGCACGCCGGCTGGTCCGCCCCGCCGCAGGCCAGGTGGATGCCGCTCCAAATGGTCACAGCCTTGCCACAAAAGATACACTTTTCCGCCATGGCGGCCTCCTTTATTACACGATGGTCACAAACTGCTTGATATCGTCCCGCATGGCGATGGCGGCGCTCCGTGCGGCCTGGGCGAAGTCCCGGCCGTCCCCGCCGGTTTTCTGCCAGGCGCACATGATGCCCCGGGAGGAGTTGACGATGGCCCCGTGGCCGTATTTGTCAAAGGCGTACTGCACGTCGTCCGCCGTCCCCCCCTGGGCCCCGTAGCCGGGCACCAGGAAGAAGGTGTGTTCCAGGCGCTTGCGCAGGGCCCGGATGTCAGACGGGTAGGTGGCTCCGGTGACCGCCCCGGCGCGGGAGTAGCCATACTTACCCTCGGTGCCGGCGGCGATGCGCTGGTTCAAATCGCCCATCACCTGATAGACCAGCCGGTCCCCAGCCAGAATATCCTGGAGCTCCCCGGAGCCGGGGTTGGAGGTCTTCACCAGCACAAAGACGCACTTGTCCTCGGCCCTGGCGGCCTCCAAAAAGGGCTTGATGGAGTCGGAGCCCATGTAGCCGTTGAGGGTGACGCAGTCGGCGTCGAAGGACTTATACGCCTCCCCCTCAATCTTCGCCCCGGACAGCCACCCCTCGGCGTAGGCGGCGGCGGTGGAGCCGATGTCCCCCCGCTTGATGTCGGCGATGACGAACAGGCCCTTCTCTTTGGCGTATCGGATGGTGCGCTCCAGCACCTCCATCCCCTGCCAGCCCAGGTTCTCGTAGTAGGCCGCCTGGGGCTTCACGGCGGGGACGATGTCGCACAGGGCGTCGATGAGCCCCTGGTTAAACTGCCAGATGGCCTCGGCGGCCCCCTTCAGCCCCACGCCGTGCTCCTCAAAGGCGGCCTTTCGGATGTGCTCCGGCACATATTCAATCCGGGCGTCCAGTCCGGCCACGGTGGGGTTTTTCATAGCGCGGATCTTATCCTGTAAAATGTCGAAGGACATAACATCACTCCTCTTTCCTGTTCGGTAGGGCAAGGGCTCTGCCCTTGCCTGTTCAATTTTCCTTATCTTTGGAAGGCAAGGGCAGAGCCCTTGCCCTACACGTCGTATCCTACTCCTGATCCTGATAGATGACCTGGCCCTTGACGATGGTATACTTCACCCTTCCCTTCACGGTCCAGCCGGCGAAGGGGGTGTTTCTGGCCTTAGAGGCGAAGCGGTGGGGGTCCACGGTCCACTCCTCGTCCGGGTCGAAGACGATGAGGTCGGCGGTGGCGCCCAGGGACATATGTCCCCGGGGAAGGCGGAGCAGGTCGGCGGGGTTGGTGGACATCCTCCGGATGATATCGGGCAGCTCCATTTTCCCGGTGTGGTAGAGCTGGGTAAGGGTAATGGCCAGGCTGGTCTCCAGGCCGATCATCCCGCTGGGGGCGCGGCTGAGGGGCCGGGTTTTCTCCTCCACCGAGTGGGGGGCGTGGTCGGTGGCGATCACGTCGATGGTGCCGTCCCGCAGCCCGGCGATAATGCCCTGAACGTCCTTCTGGGTGCGCAGGGGCGGATTGACCCTGGCCAGGGAGCCCAGGCGGAGCACCTCGTCCTCGGTAAGGGTAAAGTACTGCGGGCAGGTCTCGCAGGTGATAGAGACCCCCTTCTTTTTCATCTTGCGGATAATCTCCACGCTCCGGGCGGTGGACACGTGGCAGATGTGGACTCTGGAGCCGGTCTCCTCGGCCAGCATAGCGTCCCGCATGACCATAATTTCCTCAGCGATGGCGGGCCGGCCCTCCAGCCACAGCTGGCGGGAGACGCTGCCCTCGTTCACCGCCCGCCCGGCCACCATAGAGGTGTCCTCACAGTGGCACAGAACGGGCATATCCAGCTGCCTGGCCCGGATGAGGGTGTCCCGCATCAGGTTGGCGTTGTCCACATTGCAGCCGTCGTCGGACAGGGCGATGGCCCCCGCCTTTTTCAGGGCCTCGATGTCGGTGGGCTCCTCCCCCCGCAGCCCCACGGACAGGGCGGCCACGGGGTAGACCTGCACGCCGTTGGCCTGGGCGGCCCGGTCATAGACGTAGGCCACCTGCTCCGGACAGTCCACCGCCGGGCTGGTGTTGGCCATGCAGGCCGCCGAGGTGATTCCGCCCCGGGCAGCGGCGGCGCATCCGGTGAGGATGTCCTCCTTATAGGTGTAGCCCGGGTCCCGGAAGTGGACATGCATATCCACCAGCCCGGGGGCCACCATCAGCCCAGAGGCGTCGATCACCTGGTCGGTCTCGCAGTCCAGGCCGTGCTCCATCAGGCTGATCCGGCCGTTCTCCGCCAAAATGTCCTGGAGCAGCACGGCTCCCGTCACCGGGTGGACCACCCGCCCATTCTGAATCAAAAGTCTCATAGATTTCCTCCGAAAGTCAGCGGTTTCTAAGCGTGCGGGCGGAGCGAAGCGCCGCGGCGCACAATTTTCTAACTGTAAATTATAGCGGAAGATGCAGGATTTAGCAACGAGTTTTTTAAATTTTCAGGGAATGCTATCACCGGAGGAGAGCCGGAAGGCTTCTCCGAGCAAAGGAGGGAAAAATATGTGTGGAAACTCCTACAGCTGCCACGGCACCGGCGTATTTCTGATGGGCGCGGTGGCTGGCATGGCGGCTGGCGCGGCTATGAACGCCATGATGACCCCCTCGTCCAACCGGCAGATCAAGCGGACCGCCCACAAGGCGGCCCGCCGGGTGAACGAGGCCATCGACCACCTGGCCGACGCCATGGACCTGTAAGCGTGACAAGGCCCCCGGCTTGCGCCGGGGGCCTTTGCCATCAGATGTGCGTCAGCCGCCCGGCTGGCATCCGAGCGGCTAACGTCTAGTTAGTCAATCCTTCGGGCCAACCGCTAAAGCGGCAAACGCCCTTTCTGTTTTTATTATACCACCCTGCGCCGTTTTATCAAGAGGCAAGGCGGCTTTTTACACGCTTGTCCCATAAATTCAGGAAAGTGGGGCAAGGGCTCTGCCCTTGCCTGATTCCGATTCTATTTTATCCCCTTACGGGGATAGGCAGGGGTAGAACCCCTGCCCTACAGGACGTACCGGCCGGCATTTCCAGCAACGTCCCATATTGATGAGACATTTTAATACAGCCCGTCCAAAATTTCCACGATATCGCCGATCACGCCGTCGTTGCAGTGGCAAAGGATGCGGGCGCCTCCCTCCCAGTCTCTGATCTCCTGGGCGCAGTTGGCTGGGGCGAAGGGGATGGCGGACAGGGCGAGCATCGGGATATCGTTCTGGTTGTCCCCCACGCAGTAGACGTGCTCCGGGGCGACGCCCAGCAGTCTGGCCACATAGGCCACGCCTCCTCCCTTGCTGCTCCCCTTCCTGGTCAGCTCCAGGTAGCGGGGGTTGGAGAAGATGACCTCATACCGGCCGGGGAACCGCTCCAGCATCTCCTGCTGGACGGGGAGGAGGACCTCCCGCTCCTGGTGGAAGATGGCCTTGACCCAGGGGGTGGGCATATCCCGGACGGCGCACTGGGTATAGGCGCAGTTCACCTTTTTCAGGTGGGCGAAGGTGATCTCGTTGGGGTTGCAGACGTAGAGGTCCTCCCCGTGGTAGGCCTCCAGCGACAGGGAGGGATGCTCCTCCATCATGGCGGCCAGATCAGCGGGGGCGGAGTCGGGCAGGAGGGTCTGCTCCAGCATCTGCTCTGTCTGAAAGTTGTACACCGCCGCCCCGTTGGACAGCACCGCCGGGGCGTTCATGGGGACGAGGGGGGCGAAGGGGGCGAAGGTGCGGTGGGCCCGGCCGGTGGAGACGGTGAAATATCCCCCCTGGCCGGTGAAGTACCGGATGGCCTCCAGGTTGCGCTCCGGAACCCGCAGGTCCCAGCCGTACAGCGTGTCGTCGAAGTCGCTGGCCAGTAATATGCCGTCGAATTTCCCCATGGGGCCTCCTTTCGCCCCAACGGGGCTTATTTCAGGTCCTCGCCCTGATAGTATTTCTTCATTGCCTTGGATGCCAATGCAAAAATCGCCAGACAGAGAAGCAAGTCAACGCCGATATAGCTAATGTTATAGACAAAAGAGTAGAGATAAGGATTGTCAAATACCATGCCGATGACCTCGGTAGGAACCAGAATGCGGTACACGGTGATACCGCTGACAAAGTGAACCGCGAAGCGGCCGGAAGCTCCCAGCACACTGCCCCAGTAAATGCCGCCGGGCTTCCCTTTGCCCAGCCCCGCCAAGGCTACCGGGATGGGCGCGGCGATGTAATCCAGAATAATGGAGACCCAGCCGTAGCCCACCGCCCCCTGAACAAAGACCTGGAGCACGCCAAACGCGGTACAGGTCACCAGGCCGGGCCCCACGCCCCAGCGCACACAAAACAGGAACAGGGGCAGCATTTCCAGGGAGATGGAACCGCCGTTGGGGAACTCATAAGGTTTAATCATTCCCAGCACCAGGGCCAGGGCAATCATGATACCGGCCTCCGCCAGCATCCGGGTCGCTTTGTTTTTTGTCATAGTCGTTTCCTCCAATAAGTGAAGATACCGCATTACATCCGGACGGGTGTAGTGCGGTCTTAGAGGAGACGACGACAAAATCTCTCTTCCACTTCCTACGCCGGCATTACCCGGATCAGGTTCAAGGGACCGGAGACAGCTTTGTTTGTCTCTGCATCTCAGCCGGGAACCTTGCTCCCAGCGCCCCTGTGTTCGATTGTACTGCGGTTCGGTACTTATTTTAGGCGCAGTCCAGCGGTTTGTCAAGGCCTTTTGCGGCGAGTTGACGAATGGCGCCAGGGCTGATATACTGTGTTCATAAGGAAAGGAGGGGGTGTGTGTGCCCTTTGACCGGGATTTATTCCTCCCTGTAAGCCGGGAGGACATGGAGCGCCGGGGGTGGGACAGCTGCGATTTTCTCCTCATCACCGGCGACGCCTATGTAGACCACCCCTCCTTCGGTCCGGCCATCATCGGCCGGATCCTAGAGGCGGAGGGCTACCGGACAGCGGTCCTGGCCCAGCCGGACTGGCGCAGCGCGCGGGCATTCCAATCCCTGGGCCGCCCCCGTCTGGGGGTGCTCATCGGGGCGGGGAACATCGACTCCATGGTAGCCCACTACACCGCCGCGAAGAAGCGCCGCCACGACGATGCCTACTCCCCCGGCCGCCGGGCGGGCCTGCGCCCCGACCGCGCCACCATTGTCTATTCCAACCGGGTCCGGGAGGCCTTTGGGGACATCCCAATCGTCATCGGCGGCCTGGAGGCCAGTCTGCGCCGCTTCGCCCACTACGACTACTGGGAGGATAAGGTGCGCCGCTCCATCCTCTTCGACGCCCAGGCGGACATCCTCACCTACGGCATGGGGGAAACCGCCACCCTGGAGATCGCCGCCCGCCTGGCCTCGGGGACCCCTGTGGGCGAGATCACCGACGTGCGGGGCACCTGCGTCGCCGGCAGACGCCCCAGCCAGTGCGCCTACCCCAGGGTGGAGGTTCCCTCCTTCGAGGAGGTCTCGGCGTCGAAGGAGGCCTACGCCCGGGCCAACATGACGGAGTATCAGGAGCACGACGCGGTATCAGGCAGGGCCATTGTCCAAAGGCACGGGGACCGCTTTCTGATTGTCAACCCCCCTGCCTTCCCGCTGACCACCCAGGAGCTGGACCGGGTGGCGGAGCTGCCCTATGTCCGGGAGCCCCACCCCATGTACAGCGAGCTGGGGGGCGTCCCGGCCATCGAGGAGGTGCGCTTCTCAGTCACCCACAACCGGGGGTGCTTCGGGGCGTGCAATTTCTGCTCCCTGGCCTTCCACCAGGGCCGGACCGTCTCCAGCCGCAGTCACAGCAGCGTCGTCCGTGAGGTGGAGCTGCTCACCCGGCACCCCGGCTTTAAGGGCTACATCCACGATGTGGGCGGACCCTCGGCCACCTTCCGCCGGCCCTCCTGCGCCAAGCAGCTCAAAAGCGGCATGTGCCGGAACCGGGCCTGCCTGGCCCCGGAGCCCTGCCCCAATCTGGACGCCGACCACACCGACTATATGCTGCTTCTGCGCAGGCTCCGGGCTATCCCCAAGGTAAAAAAGGTGTTCATCCGCTCAGGCATCCGCTTCGACTATCTCATGAAGGACCCCAGCGGGGAATTCTTCACCGACCTGGTCCAGCACCACATCTCCGGCCAGCTCAAGGTGGCCCCGGAGCACTGCGTGGCCCACACCCTGGACTATATGGGCAAGCCCCATATCCAGGTGTATGAAACATTCAAGGAGAAGTATTTCAAGCTCAACCGCCGCTACGGCAAGGACCAGTACCTGGTGCCCTATCTCATCTCCTCCCACCCCGGCTGCACGCTGGAGGATGCCGTCCGGCTGGCCGAGTGGCTGAACCGGCAGGGCCACATGCCGGAGCAGGTTCAGGACTTCTACCCCACCCCGGGCACGCTGGCCACCTGCATGTGGTACACCGGCCTGGACCCCCGGACCATGCAGCCGGTGTTTGTCCCGAAGACGCCCCACGACAAGGCGCTCCAGCGGGCGCTGATGCAGTGGCGCAAGCCGCAAAACCGAAAGCTGGTGCTGGAGGCGCTTAGAAAAACCGGCCGGGAGGACCTGATCGGCTACGGCAAGCGCTGCCTGGTCAGGCCGGACAAAGGCGCGTCTCCGGCGGATCAGCGAAAAAAGCCCAGAGAGTTGAAAAAAGAACGCCCCTCCAGGCCCGTGAAGAAGGCCGGCTGGGCGAAAGCAAAGCCGAAGAAAAAGAAGTAAAATTTGACAAAATCCGACCTGCGGCGCTATAATAAAAATGCCCGCCAGCCAGGCGGGACTGAAGGTGCGCTGTTATGAAAGGCGGTTGGCCCACCGTTATAAACCCCTATAAGAAATCCAGACAGGGGGAGGTGGTTGCTGATGGGAGACGGTCGCTGGATGAAAATCCTGCGTTTCGTGGTGTGTGCAGCTATTACTGTTTTTGTAATGCTCCTCACTGCCCCAAAAGCTTGTTGACCGCCCGGCTGCAACCCGAGCGGTCAACGTCTTAGTTGACTAGCAAGGTGGGCTGACCGTCAGTAACAGCGCCCTTCTGTATTCATTATACCCAATCCAGCAATTTTGTCAAGCAAAAAGAGCGGGACGGGCGAAGGCCCGTCCCGTTTTGGTTAATAGCGCACAGCGCTGGAGTCGGGCTCCCAGCTTGGGGTGCCCAGGCCGTTCACGGAGTTCCCGGTGATGCCGCCGTTCATAGTGCCTGTGATATCCCGGGCGGCGTTGCCGATCTCCCGGCCCACGTCGCCGATGGCGTCGCCGGCGTCCCGCACGATATCCCGGGCGTCCCGGGTGAGGTCCCGGGTCATGCCGGTGCCGTTGGGGCCGTAGACCTGGCCGTTGGGGCCGGCGGCGTAGTAGCCGTCGTCAAAATAGTCCCGGCCGTTGTGATAGCGGCGGCTGACCTGGCCGGCGGAGGCGGAGCCAGTCCCGCTGTTGCTGCCGTTCTGAGCGCCGGCGTTGGCGTTGGGGTCCCGGTTGCTGCAAGCTGCCAGTGTCCCCGCCATGGCGAGGGCAAG
The DNA here is from genome assembly GCA_022794495.1 of Lawsonibacter sp. Classification (GTDB taxonomy): domain Bacteria; phylum Bacillota; class Clostridia; order Oscillospirales; family Oscillospiraceae; genus Lawsonibacter. The sequence continues at coordinate 7,819 of JAAWEX010000025.1, forward strand.
AGCCAGAGCCGCGATGCTTCTTTTCATCGCTTGTTCCTCCCATAATTTATTTCCCGATTCACACCTCTGCCAAAAACGGCTCTGCCCCTGGCGGGGGCAGGCGCGGGGAACCGGGCGTATTTGATTTCCCAACTGGATTTGTGCCCTCCGCCCCGGCGGGGCGGAAGCACAAAAGAAATTGAGAGCGGTTCATGGAAGTCCCATCCGCGGTTTAGTATGGCCCGATTTTGGGCCGTCACTCCGGGAATGGCCGGGCAAATTGGTTTTTTTGACCGCTTTTGACGGAAAAGCAATGGAAGCCCTCCGGTTTTTTGGAAAAAACTTCGGGGGAACCCCTTGCAATCCCTATGATAATATGATATAGTATGCACAGAAAGTAAGGTAGTATGGGTAGAGTGGGGTTGCAGCTCCGCTCTTTTTAATTGAAAAAACCGGCGCAGTCCCGGTTTTCAGGAGGAAGCATATGGCAAAAGTGACCGACGCTGTGGCGGCCCTGGCCCTTCCGGTGGTGGAGGCGGCGGGCTGTTCCCTGTGGGACGTGGAATATGTAAAGGAAGCGGGAACCTGGTTCCTCCGGGTCTACATCGACAAGGAGGGCGGCGTATCCATCGATGACTGCGAGGCGGTCTCCCGCCCGCTGTCCGACCTTCTGGACCAGGCCGATCCCATCGAGGGCAGCTACACCTTCGAGGTCTCCTCCGCCGGGGCGGACCGGGCGCTGAAGAAGCCGGAGCACTTCGCCCGGTTTCTGGGCCATGAGGCAGAGGTAAAGCTCTACCGCCCCAGAGAGGGCCGCAAGGAGTTTGTGGGCGTCCTCAAGGGGTATGAGAGCGGAGACGTGACGTTAGATATCAGCGGGGCGGAGACCCGTTTTACCAAACAGGAGATCGCGCTGGTACGGCTGTACCTGCGGGCCTGACTTTAGGAGGAAAGACACTGTGGCAAAAAGAGTGACAAAGAAGAACGTCAACGCCAACGAGATGGATGGCAGGGAATTTTTCGAGGCCATCCATCAAATCGAGCAGGAGAAGGGCATCAAGCCCGGATATATGATGGAGAAGGTGACCCAGGCTCTGCTGTCGGCCTACCGCAAGGACCACGAGGGGGTAGGAGAAAACCTGGTAGTGGAGGCGGACGAGTCCGCCTGCACCGTGCGGCTGTTTTTGAAAAAAGAGATAGTGGAAGAGGTGGACAACCCCGCCACAGAGATCAGCCTTGAGGAGGCCCGCCGGGCGCTGCCCCAGGCGGAGCTGGGCGACACGGTGCGCATGGAGGTAAAGGCCCGGTCCTTCGGCCGCATCGCGGCCCAGACGGCCCGCCAGGTTATCATCCAGGGCATCCGCGAGGCGGAGCAGGGGATGATTTACGACGAGTTCTCCACCAAGGAGCACGAGCTGCTCACCGGCACCGTCACCCGCATCGACCCCAGAAACGGCTCAGTCTCCCTGCGTCTGCACTCCGGCTCTGAGTTTACCGACGCCTACCTCTCCGCCGGCGAGCAGGTGAAGGGGGAGCGCTACATGGAAAACCAGCGCCTGAAGGTCTACGTGGTAGAGGTCCGCCAGGCCACCAAGGGCCCCCAGGTGCTCATCTCCCGCACCCACCCCGGCCTGGTAAAGCGCCTGTTCGAGCTGGAGGTCCCCGAGGTCTACGACGGCACGGTAGAGATCAAATCGGTGGCCCGAGAGGCGGGCAGCCGCACCAAGCTGGCCGTCTGGTCCCCCGACCCCAACGTAGACCCCATCGGCGCCTGTGTAGGCCCCCGGGGCCAGCGGGTCAACACCATCGTCGAGGAGCTGAAGGGGGAAAAGATCGACATCATCCGCTGGTCAGAGGACCCGGCGGAGTATATCGCGGCCGCCCTGTCCCCCGCCGACGTTCTCAGCGTAGAGGAGATCCCCGCCCCCGGCGACGCCAGGAGCTGCCGGGTGGTGGTGCCTGACGACCAGCTCTCCCTGGCCATCGGCAAGGAGGGCCAGAACGCCCGCCTGGCCGCCAAGCTCACCAGCTATAAGATCGACATCAAGCCCGCCTCCGCCCCGTTGGAGCCCATCGAGGAGCTGATTGCTCAGGCCGAGGCGGACGCCGCCGAGGAGGCCCTGGAGAAGGCCATGGCCCAGGCGGAGGAGAGCGGAGAAATTTCCGGAGAATAACTGCGCCGCCCCGCCGCCCTGGTCAGCCACTGGGTAGGGCGCGACGACCCCGGCGCGCCGTGCACCAAAGCCCCCTTCCCCGCCGAGACGGCGGGCCAAGCCGTCCCGCCTTGCGAATTGCCCCTATTCAAACCTCGTCTAAGGAGGAAGAGCCTTGCCCAAAAAGATACCCATGCGCCAATGTGTTGGCTGCCGGGAGATGAAAGAAAAAAAGTCGCTGATCCGGCTGGTAAAACCGCCGGAGGGGCCGGTGTCCCTGGACTTCAGGGGCAAGCTGCCCGGCCGGGGGGCCTATGTGTGTCCCAACCTGGAGTGCCTGAAGCGGGCCCGGAAGAGCCGGGCCCTGGAGCGGGCCTTTTCCGCTTTGATTATGGACGAAGTGTGGGAGGGGCTGGAGGCCCAGATGAAGGAGGTGCCCCCGGATGTCTAACGACCCTGTCCTCCACCTGCTCGGCCTGGCCAAAAAGGCGGGGCGGCTGGAGCTTGGCGAGGAGCCGGTGGGGGCCGCGTGCCGGGCCCGGCACGCCAAGCTCCTCCTGCTGGCGGCAGACGCCGCCCCCAACACCCGCCGCCGGGCGGCCCACTTTGGCGAGGCGGGCAATGTCCTCTGGCTGGAGCTCCCCTTTACCAAGGCGGAGCTGGGGGCGGTCCTGGGCCGGACCTCCTGCGCCATGCTGGCCCTCACCGACGCCGGCTTCGGGGCCGCCATTGCGGAAAAGCTGGCCCTCCGCTCGCCGGAGCAGTACGGCCCCGCCGCCCAGCAGCTTCGTACCAGGGCCGACCGGGTCCTCCTGCGCCAGCGGGAGCAGCGCCGCCACGAGAAGAACCTGCGTCAGGGCAAGGCAAAGCCCTGGGCCCCGCCGCCCTCCCCGCCCAAGGAGGACTCCAGCCCGCCCCGGCGGAGCAAAACAGTAAAAAGCGGCCCGGCTGGCCGCCGATTGACCGGCAAGCTCCGGAAACCCTGAGAAACGAGGTGCTTCCTTTTATGATAACGACGAAATATCCCATCCATAAGGTGGCCAAGGATTTTAAAAAGAACGGCAAGACCATCCCCTCCAAGGAGATCATGGATATCCTGACCCAATACGGCCACCCCCCCAAGAACCACATGCAGCCCCTCAGCGACGAGGAGCTGTCCATCGTGTTCGAGTATCTCACCCAGCATAACCAGATCGACTCCATCGAGTCGGTCTACGCTGACGTCTACCACGACCCCGAGTCCAAGCGGGAGCCCGCCCCCAAGGAGGCGGCCAAGCCCGGGCCCAAGGGAGAGAAGAAGGACCAGCCCAGGCAGCCCGCCCCCCAGGGCGGACAGCCGGCCCAGCAGCAGGCCAAGCCTGCGGTCCAGCAGCCCGCCAGCCGGGTGCCCCAGAAGAAGGTGGTGGACACCAGAGGCGGCCCGGCGGTAAACCTGGACAAATACGACGAGCGGCTGGAGTCCTTCACCGACCAGCGGCGGCAGGACGTCCGGGGGGGCAAGCAGAAGATCCAGCAGAAGAGCCAGCAGCGCCGCCAGCAGGGGGGCCGGGGCCAGTCGGGCAAGCGCCGCCAGGAGGAGCAGGACCGCCTGCGCCGCCTCCAGCTGGAGATTGCCAAGAAGACCCCCACCAAGGTGCTCATCCCCGACGAGATCGGGGTGGGCGAGCTGGCCTCCCGGATGAAGAAGACGGGGGCCGAGGTGGTCAAGTGCCTCATCAAGAACGGGGTAATGGCCTCCCTGTCCGACGTCATCGACTTCGACACCGCCGCAATCATCGCCGAGGAGATGGGCTGCAAGGTGGAGAAGGAGGTCATCATTACCATCGAGGAGCGCCTCATCGACACTGCTGAGGACAAGGAGGAGGACCTGGAGCCCCGGGCCCCCGTGGTGGTGGTCATGGGCCACGTGGACCACGGCAAGACCTCCCTTCTGGACTATATTCGCAGCGCCAACGTGGTCTCCGGCGAGGCCGGCGGCATCACCCAGCATATCGGCGCCTACCAGGTGGACGTAAAGGGCAGTACGGTCACCTTCCTGGACACCCCCGGCCACGAGGCCTTTACCGCCATGCGCGCCCGGGGCGCCATGATTACCGACGTAGCCATCCTGGTGGTGGCCGCCGACGATGGCATCATGCCCCAGACGGTGGAGTCCATCAACCACGCCAAGGCGGCGGACATCCCCATCATCGTGGCCATCAACAAGATGGATAAGCCCGCGGCCAACCCCGACCGGATTATGCAGCAGCTCACCGAGTACGAGCTGGTCCCGGAGGAGTGGGGCGGCGAGACCATAGTGTGTCCCATTTCCGCCAAGACGGGCATGGGCATCGACCACCTGCTGGACATGGTGGTTCTCACCTCCGAGGTCCAGGAGCTGCGGGCCAACCCCAACCGCACCGCCCACGGCGCGGTGATCGAGGCCCGTCTGGACAAGGGCCGCGGCCCTGTGGCCACCCTGCTGATTCAGAACGGCACCCTGAAGCAGGGGGACGTCATCATTGCCGGCACCGCTGTGGGCCGTGTCCGTGCCATGGCCGACGCCCGGGGCCAGAAGCTTACCGAGGCCGGCCCCTCCGTCCCGGTAGAGATCATCGGCATGGGCGAGGTGCCCGGCGCGGGCGACGACTTCCACGCCGTAGCAGACGAGCGCATGGCCCGTGAGCTGGTGGAGCAGCGCAAGGCCGAGCGGAAGGACGCCATCACCAGCAGCGTGGGCAAGGTCACCCTGGAGGACCTGTTCAGTCAGATCCAGGCCGGGGAGATGAAGAACCTCAACGTCATCGTCAAGGCGGACGTCCAGGGCTCCGCCGAGGCGGTAAAGGCCTCTCTGGAGAAGCTGACCAATGAGGAGGTCCGGGTCCGTGTGATTCACTGCGCCGTGGGCGCCATCAGCGAGAGCGATGTGATGCTGGCGGGCACCTCCGGGGCCATCATCGTGGGCTTCAACGTCCGTCCGGACAACAACGCGAAGGACTCCGCCGGGCGCATGGGGGTAGATATGCGGATGTACCGGGTCATCTACGACGCCATCAACGAGATCGAGGCGGCCATGAAGGGTATGCTGGCCCCCAAATTCAGAGAGGTAGACCTGGGCCGGGCGGAGGTGCGCAATGTCTTCCGCATCACCGGCGTAGGCATGGTAGCGGGCTGCTACGTGCTGGACGGAAAGATGCAGCGCAACGCCCAGATGCGCCTGCTGCGCGACAACATCGTCATTTACGACGGAGCGATTGCCTCGCTCCAGCGCTTCAAGGATTCTGTGAAGGAGGTAGCGGCCGGCTACGAGTGCGGCATCACCTTCGAGAAATTCCAGGACATCAAGGAGGGCGACGTCATCGAGGCCTTCCTGATGGAGCAGATTGAGGTTTAATTTTACGACGGGGCGGGCGTTTTCGCCCGCCTCGCTTTGCTTACAGGTTTGCGCACCAAAGGAGCCTTTTGGGCGCGGGTCTAGACCCCCAGCGCCTGAAGCACATCCTCTCGCAGGCCAAGGCCGAGGGAGTAGTAGGCCTGGACCTCATAGCCGGTATAGCGGATGAGCTGGGAGAAGTAGCGGTCGTAGAGGTCGTGGCCAGCGGCGGCGCGGAGTTGTTCAGACAGATCGTCGTAGGCCTGTTTAGCGGCAGAAAAGCCGGGCAGGGACTGACAGAGGTGGTCGGCGGCCTCGTCGATCTCGGCGTTCCGCCACAGCAGTTCGACAAGCAGGTCTTGCATTTTCATCACTCCTCATGTATTATGTTTCCGAACTATAAGTTCGAAATTATTATATTCGAACTTATAGCGCGTGTCAAGGGGTTGAAGCAAAAAGTGGAAGATTTTTCTTCACGTATTAAATCACTGCGAAAAGAGCGAGGAATGAAGCAGTCTGAGATGGCAGAGATTTTGGGTATCAAAGAGCGTTCCTACCAATGCTATGAATATCGTGAACGCTATCCAGATGTACCTGGGCTGGTAGCCATTGCCGATTTTTTCAACGTCAGCCTGGACTATCTCATGGGCCGCTCCGACGTGCGGGAGCGGCAGTAAAAACGGAGGTTGCAGTTATGATGTACCCGTTTATGACCTTGGACGACAACACGGAAATTGTACACTCCGAGATGAAAGAGGACGGCCGGGTCAAGGTATACCTGGAGCGTCCGGACGCGGCGGATGGTTTTCATCATGCGCTCTGCTGGCTTCCCGGCTATACCTGGGAGGATGTGTTTGGCTTCTCCGCCGGGGATATGGCGCGCTTTCAAGAGGTCATCCAATCCACTGCCCACCTGATTTTGCAGTTCTCCCAGGAAGGGGGATTTGACAGTGCCGCAGGTTTTTAAAATCGGTTCCTACTGGGTCTATTTCTGGTCCAATGAAAACGAGCCTCTGGAGCCGATCCATGTCCATGTCTGTCAGGGCGTTCCCAGCGCGGGGGCGACAAAAATCTGGATTACGAAGGCTAAAAAATGCTATTTATGCCACAATAACTCCAAAATTTCTGACAGGACACTCCGAAACATCATAAAGATAATCGAGGCCAGAAGCGAAGAAATCATAGATAAATGGACAGCCTATTTTGGGTGCATCAGCTATTTCTGCTGAGATTACCCATGATCATTCAAAGGAGAATTATTATGGCGAGCAATCGAATCGGGCGCATCAACGAGGAGGTCCAGCGGGAGCTGGCCGCCCTCATTCCCACGGTGAAGGACCCCCGGGTGACGGGGATGATCTCGGT
>JAAWEX010000026.1 GCA_022794495.1 Lawsonibacter sp.
TCCTGGACACGGACACGGTGGAGAAGCTGCGGGCGGTGTTCTGGGATATGACGAAGATCACCACGGCGGAGGCGGACGTGGAGCATCCCGCCGTGGGTGCCCCGGGAAATTCTTTTGCCTCAACGCCCCATAGAGCGGGCGTTTTTTTATTGCAATTCTGCCTCCCAGCGAGTATAATGGGAAAATCCCAGGAAAAAAGGAGTTTTCACCATGAAAGAGATCAAACTGCCCCAGGGGTATAAGCCCCTGCTTTCCATCTACGAGACCCAGAAGGCCATCGACCTGGGCAACCGGCTGTTCGCTGACAAGCTGGCGGGAGTCCTGCGGCTGCACCGGGTGTCCGCCCCGCTGTTTGTGGCGGCGTCCTCCGGCCTGAACGACGATCTGAACGGCGTGGAGCGTGCGGTGGCCTTCGATGTCAACGGCGTGGAGGGGGACGCCGCCGTGGTCCACTCCCTGGCCAAGTGGAAGCGCTTCGCCCTGAAGCGCTACCAGTTCCACGTGGGCGAGGGGCTGTACACCAACATGAACGCCATCCGCCGGGACGAGGAGCTGGACTCCCTCCACTCCGCCTATGTGGACCAGTGGGACTGGGAGAAGATCATCACCCGGGAGCAGCGAAACCTGGACTTTTTAAAGCTGACGGTCTCCTCCATTGTAGAGGCCCTCTTCGAGACCCAGGCCTTTCTCAGAACGGTCTTTCCTCAGCTGAACGTCCTGCCTCTGCTGTCCACCAGCGTGGCCTTCATCACCGCCCAGGAGCTGGAGGACCTGTTCCCGGACAAGACCCCCAAGGAGCGGGAGGACGCCTTTGTAAAGGACCACCCCACCACCTTCCTCATGGGCATCGGCGGGACCTTGAAGTCCGGCAAACCCCACGACGGCCGCGCCCCCGACTATGACGACTGGGATCTGAACGGCGACCTGCTGGTGTGGGACAGCGTAGGGAGCCGGTCCTTCGAGGTGTCCTCCATGGGCATCCGGGTGGACGAGGAGAGCCTGGCGCGGCAGCTGGCGCAGTCCGGCTGCGAGGACCGCCGGGCGCTGCCCTTCCACAGGATGCTTCTCAACGGCGAACTGCCCCTGACCATGGGGGGCGGCATCGGCCAGAGCCGGGTATCCATGCTGCTGCTGGGCAAGGCCCACATCGGCGAGGTCCAGTCCTCCCTGTGGGACGAGGCCAACATCACCGCCGCCGAGGCGGCGGGGATCACCCTGCTGTAGGGGACCGTCTCCGCCGCAGCGGAAAAAGGCTCCTTTTGGCAAAGGAGCTGGCACGGCGAAGCCGTGACTGAGGATTGTGTTCGGCAAAGCCGAACATCCGGGGCGGCGCGGAGGCCGCCCCCTACATGGAGGTTTTCCATTGCCTATTACTATTTCTCAAATCAATACCGCCGAAGTCCTGCGCTGCATGGGCTGTCCGCCGGAAAAGGCGGACGGGGTCCTGACGGCCCAGGTGGAGTCCTGCGCCCGGGAGCTGCTGGCGGCGGCGCGCCCCCGGTGGAGCTGGCGGGCGGCGGAAATCGCCCTTGAGGCGGACGGCGTCCGTCTGGCGGGCGGCCTGCTTCTGCCCGGAAAGGACCTGCGGACCCACCTGGCCGGCTGTGAGCGGGCGGTCCTCTTCTGCGCCACCCTGGGGGCGGAGGCGGACGCCCTCATCCGCCGGACGGAGCGGCTGGATATGGCGAAGGCGCTGATCCTGGACTGCTGCGCCTCGGCGGCGGTGGAGGAGGTCTGTGACCGGATCGAGGCGGAGCTCCAGGAAAAATTCCCTGGCTGCTCCTTCCCCTTCCGCTACAGCCCCGGCTACGGCGACCTGCCCTTAGAAGTCCAGGGCCCTCTGCTGGATTTGCTGGACGCCCCCCGCCGTGCGGGACTGTGCGCCACGGCAAGCCATCTGCTCACCCCCCGGAAGTCGGTCACCGCCATATTGGGCGTTTCCAGCGGAGAGATTGAAAAAAAGAAGCGCAGCTGCCTGGGCTGTCCCGCCCAGGGGAGCTGTCAATACCGAAAGGCGGGCGGACACTGTGGAATTTCGTGAATTATTGAAGGCCCCCGGCCCTGTGATCTTAGACGGCGGCATGGGCACAATGCTCCAGGCCAAGGGTCTGCGCCTGGGGGAGCACCCCGAGCTGGCGGCGCTGGACCACCCCGACTGGCTGCTGGACATCCACCGTGCCTATGCAGCGGCTGGGACGCAGATTCTATGCGCCAACACCTTCGGGGCCAACCGGGAGAAGCTGAAGCGCACCGGGAGGACGGTGGAGGAGGTGATTCCTCCCTCCATCGCCATTGCCAAAGAGGCGGCGGCGGGCCGGGCCCTGGTGGCCCTGGACCTGGGGCCCATCGGCCAGCTTCTGGAGCCCACCGGGACGCTGGACTTTGAGACGGCGGTAGAAATCTTTGCCCAGCAGGTCCGGGCGGGGGCCGCCGCCGGGGCGGATCTGGTGATGATCGAGACCATGACCGATTTGCAGGAGTGCCGGGCCGCTCTCCTGGCGGTAAAGGAGAACAGCGGCCTGCCTGTGATGGTGTCCATGACCTACGAGGAGCGGGGGAGGACCTTTCTGGGTCACGCCCCCGCCTGCGCCGCGCTGACGCTGGAGGGCATGGGGGCGGACGCTATCGGCGTCAACTGCTCCCTGGGCCCCCGGGAGATGCCCGCCCTGGTGGAGGAGCTCACCCGGTGGACCGCCCTGCCCATTATGGTCAAGCCCAACGCCGGCCTGCCCGACCCGGGCGGGGCGGGGTACGACATCACGGCGGACCAGTTCGCCGCCGCCATGGCCGAGCTGACGGACCTGGGGGTCAAGCTCTACGGCGGCTGCTGCGGCACCACCCCGGAGTACATCGCCAAGCTGTGCAGGGCGCTGGAGGGAAAAAACATCCGTGAAGCTCCGCGCTCCGTTCCCGCCGCGGTGTGCAGCCCGGTCCAGGTGGTGCCCATCGACCGGGTGCGGGTCATCGGCGAGCGCATCAACCCCACCGGCAAGAAGCGGATGAAGGAGGCCCTCCTCCGGGAGGACCTCGACTACATGCTGGGCCAGGCTCTGGAGCAGACCCAGGCCGGGGCGGACATTCTGGATGTAAACGTGGGCCTGCCGGAGATCGACGAGGGGGCCATGCTGGTCAAGGTGGTAAAGGCCCTCCAGGGGGTGACCGACGCCCCTCTCCAGCTGGACTCCACCCGCCCCGAGGCGCTGGAGAAGGCCCTGCGGGTCTACTGCGGCAAAGCTGTCGTCAATTCGGTGAACGGGGACGAGGAGACCCTGGAGGCCATCCTGCCCCTGGTGAAGAAATACGGCGCGGCGGTGCTGGGGCTCACCCTGGACAAGAACGGCGTCCCCAAGACCGCCCAGGCCCGGTTTGATATCGCCCGGCGGATCCTGGAAAAGGCCCTGTCCTTTGGCATCCGGAGGGAGGACGTGTATATCGACTGCCTCACCCTCACCGTCTCGGCGGAGCAGGCCGCGGCCTCCCAGACCCTGGAGGCCCTGGAGCGGGTGAAGCGGGAGCTGGGCTTGAAGACGGTGCTGGGAGTGTCCAATATCTCCTTCGGCCTGCCCGTCCGGCCCCTGGTGAATCAGAGCTTTCTCACCATGGCCATGACGAAGGGGCTGGACCTGCCCATCCTCAACCCCAATCTGGAGCCTATGATGGCGGCGGTGCGGTGCTACCACCTGCTGATGAACATCGACATCGGGGCCCGGGAATACATCGCCTCCTACGGAAACGCCGCCGTGTCCACCACCATCACCGCGAGCTCCGCCCCCCAGGCCCCCGCCCCCGCCGGGGAGCGGACCCTGGAGCAGATCGTCCTGGCCGGGCTGAAGGGGGAGGCGGGCCCCGCCGCCCGCCGGCTGCTGGAGACCATGGACCCCCTGGAGGTGGTAGACGGCGTCCTCATCCCCGCCCTGGACCGGGTGGGCGCGGATTTCGAGTCGGGCAGGGTCTTCCTGCCCCAGCTCATCCAGGCCGCCGGAGCGGCTCAGGCCGCCTTCGAGGTCATCCGGGAGCACCTGTCCGCCCAGCCTGGGGGAGAGAGTGCCCCCAAGGCCCCCGTGGTGCTGGCCACCGTCAAGGGGGACATCCACGACATCGGCAAGAACATCGTCAAGGTGCTGCTGGAGAACTACGGCTACCCGGTCATCGACCTGGGCAAGGACGTGGAGCCCGCCGCCGTAGTGGAGGCCGTGAAAAAGCACGCCGCCCCTCTGGTGGGGCTGTCCGCCCTGATGACCACCACCCTGGGCAGCATGGAGGAGACCATCCGCCTGCTCCGGGCAGAGCAGATTCCCTGCAAGGTGGTGGTGGGGGGCGCGGTGCTCACCCCGGACTACGCCCGGAGGATCGGCGCGGATTTCTACGCCAAGGACGCCAAGGAGAGCGTAGACGCAGCCCGCCAGGTCATCGGATAATGAGAGGCTCCCTCTCTGAGGGGCTTAATGGTTGCGCTTCTTTTGCCGATATGATAAAATAGAGAAAATGTCGAAACGGGGGAACCGCCATGAACCAGTATCCATCCGAGTGGGACATGTTGGAGGACGAGGAGCAGCCCATTGTCGAGGCGGACTGCGCGCCGCCCCAGCCCGCCCCTGCGCCCAGGGGACGGCGTCAGGCGCCGCCCCGCTCCCGCCAGGCGCCCCCCAGCCGCGAGAACGGAGGCTGGCAGGGCAAGCTGGCGCTGGCGGTCTCGCTGCTGGCGCTGATTGTGTCCTGTATCGCGCTGTTTCTGGTTCTGCGCCCCAAGGCGGAGGAGCCCAAGGAGCCCCCCGCGCCGCCTCCGGCGGAGGAGCCGGTCACCTTCCGCTTTGGCGACCGGGTGATGACCCCTCTGGAGGGGATGCCCCTCAACCCCTACGACCGCTCCTGCTTTGGAACGGACAGCAAGGGCCGGATGACCTACGAGGCAGAGGGAAAGCGGGGCAGAACGGGGATTGACGTATCCGCCTACCAGAAGGAGATCGACTGGCCGGCGGTGGCGTCAGACGGCATAGAATTTGCCATTCTCCGCCTGGGCTACCGGGGCTACACAGAGGGCGGGCTGTTCACCGACCAGTATTTCGATCAAAACCTCCGGGGGGCGCTGGACGCCGGGCTGGACGTGGGGGTCTATTTCTTCTCCCAGGCCATCACGCCGGAGGAGGCCGAGGAAGAGGCCCAGTATGTGCTGAACGCCCTGGAGGGGTACGACACAGCCTGCCCCATCGCCTTCGACTGGGAGCCGATCTCTGACAATACGGCCCGCACCAACGGCCTGGATGGCGGCACGCTGACCCGCTGCGCCGCCGCCTTCTGCAAAACGATCCAGCAGGCGGGGCACCGTCCGGCGGTTTATTTCAACCAGAGCCTGGGCTACCTGCGCTACGACCTGCGGGAGCTGACGGACTACGATCTCTGGCTGGCGGAGTACGGCGGCAAGCCGGACTTCTACTACCACTTCGACCTGCTGCAATACACCCACACTGGACGGGTGGCCGGCATCGAGGGCGACGTGGACCTGGACTTGGATCTGAGATAGGAAACAGGGGGCGCTCCCGGCTGGGGGAGCCCCCCTGTTTTTGTTTTGGGAGGAAAAGCCAGTTTTTCCGAAAAAAAGCCCAATTTCGTGGGCCGTAAAGGGTGAAAAAGCGTTTGCGGTCGAAAAAATGGAAAAAAATGAGAAAAAAGTCGAAAATGAGGGAAAAATAATTCTCGAAAGTTCCAGAAATTTCCAAAAATGACTTGCATATCCGGCAAACTTGTGATAAATTGTAGGCGGCTGGTCGAAATGCACCGTGAGAACACGAAGTCGGGAACTTTTATCAGTCATTTACGTATTTTTATTGCCGTTGAAAGGAGTAAAACATGGAAATCACAAAACGTATTGTTGCGGCAGATACAGGGACTGAATTTCGGAGAGGGCTGGTTCGCAGCCTGAAGGAAGAGGCCGGGTTTCAGGTCGTGGGAGAAACCGGAGACGGGCCGGAGCTGCTGCGTATGGTAAGGGAGCTCAGGCCAGACGCTGTAGTGATGGAGATGGTCCTCACCGGGGGTATGGACGGCATGGATGTGCTGGATGAGCTGTCCAAGCAGCCGAACCGTCCCAGAGTTTTAGTTCTGTCCAGCTATATGAAGGGCAGCATGGTAGACATGGCGGCGGCCAAGGGGGCGGACTTCTTCATGACCAAGCCCTGCCGGGTGTCCGCGGTGGGGGAGCGGCTGCGCCAGGTGATGACGCCGGGCGGCCTGGAGCCGGAGCGGGACAGCGGCCCCAGCCTGGAGAGCCAGGTAACCGCCATCATCCACGAGGTAGGCGTCCCCGCCCATATCAAGGGCTACCAGTACCTCCGGGAGGCGATTATCATCGCCGTGAAGGATATGGACGTAATCAACGCGGTGACGAAGGTGCTCTACCCCGAGGTAGCCAAGCGCTTCGGCACCACCGCCAGCCGGGTGGAGCGGGCCATCCGCCACGCCATCGAGGTGGCCTGGGACCGGGGCGACCTGGAGACGCTGCAAAAGTATTTTGGCTACACCGTCTCCAACGCCAAGGGCAAACCCACCAACAGCGAGTTCATCGCCATGATTGCTGACCGCATCCGCCTTCAGCGGCAGGGGAAGAGCCAGTAATAACCCCCTTGCCTTTTCTCGATCAATCTGTTATATTTAACGCAGATAAAACAGAGAAAGAGAGGCGCAAACACTGTGACCATTGAGTATACCCCCCGGGGCACCTGCTCCCGGGCCTTCCAGATCGAGGTGGAGGAGGGCGTGATTCAGTCCGTACAGGTGGTTGGCGGCTGCGACGGCAACCTGAAGGGCATCTCCTCCCTGCTCAGGGGCATGAAGGTAGAGGAGGCCATCCAGCGCATGGAGGGCATCCGCTGCGGCCCCAAGGCCACCTCCTGTCCCGACCAGCTGGCCCAGGCCCTGAAAACCGCCCTGTAAGCGCAAAGCCCGGAACCGTATATGGTTCCGGGCTTTTCAGTTTGTCAAAAAACTCCCTGTCTTCGCTAAGGCTCCCTCTTTGAGGGAGCTGTCGCCGCCGAAGGCGGTGACTGAGGGAGTAAAACAACGGATATATATCATTTTTGCTTCAAAACTCCCCCCGTCACGGCTCCGCCGTGCCACCCCCCTCTAAGAGGGGGGCTTTTATCATAGCGTTCCTTTCAATCGCTGCACAATGTCTGACGCGCTGTATAATACATTGGTAACAATAACACAACTGCCGTGGACCACATAGAACACAGAATAATTGTCCACCAGCATCCGGCGCAGTCCCAAGGAGCGTTCTGGTTCAAAGTCCACTGGGGGATAGCGGGCTGGAAAAATATGCAGAGACAGGATTTCATCTGCAATGCGGTTATATTGCCCGATGGCATTTTCCGACGATTTCAGCTTGTCCGCGATATAGCGGTATATTTCCTCCATGTTGGACAGCGCCTCATCAGTCATCTGAACCGTATATTGATCCATATCACAGCTTCTCCCGGAAGGCGTCAAAGGCCTGCCGCGCGTCCTGAACCTGGCCCGCCTCTGCGTGTGCCAGACCGTTTTGGAGCTTGACGTGGATTTCATCCGGGGTCATCAGGTCCGCGTTGACCGCCGCCGGCGCTTTAGGGAGGGTCACCGAGAAGGGAATCCCGCCCACCAGCGTGATTTGGTTCAGAAACATGTCAATAGCGGTGGACATAGGGATACCCAGCTGGCGCAGAATATCCTCTGCCTGCTCCTTCAAGGTTGGGTTGACGCGAAGATTTAATGTTGCTGATTTTTCCATCGTGCGTTCCTCCTCTGACTATATTGTAACGCAAACGCCGTTACAATGCAAGAGGTTTCGCAGCTTCAAGGCTTCTTTTCCTCCGGCGGAAAAATCTGGTCATAGGCAAAGGTAAAGGTGAAGAGCACGACCAAGCCGATCAGCTCCAGGAAAGCCAAGGCGGACTGCGGGTAGAAGGAGCCGTTGCTCAGGATAGCGCTCAGCAGAATAAAAAAGGTGGAGATGGGGTCTCTGTCTGAATGGACAGAGGACAGGATGCCGCAAAACAGGCTAAACCACAGGATCCAGCCGCACCCCAAAAGCAGGTGCCGCTTCTGCTTGATGAGGAAGCACAGCCCCCCGCAGGCCAGGAAGGGGAGGGCCAGCAGCACACCGCTCAAAATAGTTTGGGCGGCGGCCATAACGATCAGCGCCAGCAGGCCCAATCCGGCCAGCGCCCCTCCGATCATCTCTCTGGTGAGGGCCGGGAGCTGGAGGCTGGCGGGCTGGGGGGCGGCCGGGGGAGCGGCTGGTGTTTTTCCCAACACCAGCCAGTCCAGCGACACCTGGAACACCTCGCACATTTTCACCAGTTTGTCCAGGTCGGGGACCGAGCCGTCGGTCTCCCATTTCGAGACCGACTGCCGTGACACCTCCAGCAGATCGGCCAGGTCCACCTGGGACAGGCCGTGGGCGGCGCGCTGTTGATTGATGCGGGAACCGAGAGACATACTGCTCACACCTTTCGACGGGGATGCTCCCATGGTATCACACGGCCCCGGCCAAGGCAACCAAGCCGCCTTGGCACTTGGGCAACTGCCGGTTGCGTTACGTCAGCTTCGGTCCCACCCGTGGAATAAGGCTGATGAGCCAGGCGAAGGGGAGGGAGAGCAAAAAGAGCGCCAGGGCGAACAGGGGGATGGAGGCCGCGGCGGGGAAGCGGAGGGGGGAGACACCCGACCAGCGGAAGACCAGCAGCCACAGCGGATGGATCAGGTAGATGCCAAAGGCGTAAGCGCCGGCGCCGCTCAGTACCTTCCGGCGGGACCGCTCCTCGCTGACGCCAAGTACATAGCGGAACAGGACGCAGCAGGCGGCGGCGGTGAGGGCGGCGGCGAGGGAACCGTACTGCTGCTGCTGCAGGAGGGCGGGCGCGAAGAGCCCGCCGGGGCGGCCGGCCAGGGTAACGGCCAGCCCCAGCGCTCCCAGGACATAGAGGAGATACTCAGCCAGCCGGCTGATTTCAAAGTGACGCAGGTACCAGCCTCCCACATAGCACCCCACCCAGCCCGACACCAGATGGACCTGGAGCCGGTTGAGCTGATAGGTCACAGGGTTTCCGGCCCCCAGAATGCCGGGGAGCAGGGGGAGCAGGTAGGCGAAGAGGAAGCACAGCCCCAAGAAGTACCGTAGCTCCCCCCGGCTGGCGGAGGCGGCGAAGCGGTGGAGCACCGGGTGGATCAGATACAGTCCGATCAGGGGGTAGAGCACCCACAGATGGCCGTAGGTATCCCCTCTGGCGGCGGAAAGGACGGCTGGCCACACCTCGCTCCAGGAAAAGGCCCCACCCTCCAGCAGGTGGGCGGCCACAGCGTACACCGCCCCCCAGAACATCAGCAGGCAGAGCGCAGGCAGGGCCAGCCCCAGCAGGCTGGCGGAGGCCTGGGGCTTACCCTCCTCCAGGGCGAACATCCCCCACAGCATAAACAGTGCGGGGACGGACCACAGGGTCAGCCCCTCATAGACGTCCAGGGCCTGCCGGGCCCCGGAGCCGGGTGCGGTCAGCTCCAGATACCGCTGGGCCAGCAGCAGGACGATGGCGCACAGCACGGTAAATGCCCGAAAGAAGCCGGGCCAGCCGGGGTTTCGATCTCCCTTTGCCATGAAACGACGCTCCTTATTCCAAAAATACAGCGGCCGGCTGTTCACCGCCTCTACTTCGCCTTCTCATCCACCCACTCGGGCTTGAATTTGGAGTAGATAATCCGCTGTTCACTGTACAGCCCGTAGTAGCCGGACAGCATATAGGCCACCCCGCAGCACAGGGCATACAGGGGCAGTCCGGGCCGGCCGAAGAGCTCCAGGGCCAGCAGGATAGAGGTCATAGGGCAGTTGGTGGCTCCACAGAACACCGCTGCCATGCCCAGCGCCCCGGAAAAGCCGTGGGGCAGGCCGAGGATCGGCCCAAGCCAGGTGCCGAAGGCGCAGCCGGTAAACAGGGCCGGGACGATCTCCCCGCCCCGGAAGCCGGCCCCCAGGGTGAGGGCGGTGAAGAGGATTTTCAGCAAAAAGGCCTCCGGGATGGTGTCTCCCGCCAGCATCCGGCGGATGACCCCGTCCCCCGCGCCGCTGTAGGTCTGGTCCCCCGCCAGCAGGGTGAGGGCCAGCACCAGAACACCGCCCGCGGCGGCCCGGACCAGGGGGTTGGGGAAGTATTTGGCGTAGAGCCTGTGGGACAGGTGCATCGCCTCGCAGAAGAGGATGGACAGCGCCGCGCACAGCGCCCCCAGGACGGCGGTCTGGAGGATGGGCAGGGGGGCCAGCTCCAGGGCGTCAGAGACGGGGTAGCCGTCCTGCATGTGCAGGCCGAAGCGCTGGGCGGTCAATACCGCCGTCAGGGAGGCGGCGGTGCAGGGGACAATGGCGGCGTAATACATCCGGCCCACCGTCACCACCTCCATGGCGAAGACGGCGGCGGTGAGGGGGGTGCCGAACAGGGCGGAGAAGGCGGCGGCCATCCCGCACATTACCACAATCCGCTCGTCCTTCTCGTCCAGCCGCAGCTTGCGGCCTATGTAGGCGGACAGCGAGCCCCCCAGCTGGAGGGCGGCCCCCTCCCGGCCGGCGGAGCCCCCCACGAGGTGGGTGAGGATGGTGGACAGAAAGATCAGCGGCGCGGTGCGCAGCTTCAGGCGCTCGGCGTCCCGCACGGCCACCAGCACCAGGTTGGTCCCCCGGTCCTTCTCCATGCCGCACACCTGGTAGAGCAGGATGATGGCGACGCCCCCCAGGGGCAGCAGATAGATGATCCATGGGTTGTCCTCCCGCAGCAGCGAGGCCCAGTGGATGCCCCGGTGGAAGGCCACGGCCACCAGCCCCACGCCCACGCCGATCCCGCAGGAGTACAGCAGCCATTTCACAAAGGAGAGCACCCCGCGGACAAGTGCCCGCGGCTGTTCAGACAGTTGCGGCATAAAAAGTCCTCCAATCTCCCGGGGCCCGCCAGCCCCGCCCAAAAAGGATAGGAAAAGTATAACATATCTCAGCGGATTTTGCACCCTAAAATCTCTTTTCCACCGGAAAACCCCTCCGCCCCCTTGCAATGCCCGGCCTTTTGTGCTATGATGCCAGCGTGTCACAATATTTTTTACCTTTAAAAGGAGGTCATTTCCGTGGACGACGGCCATTTATGGCTGGTACTTTTGAGCGTAAGCCTGTGTGTAAATATCATTCAGCTTCTGTGGCGGCCTATTCTGAACCTGCTCCACCGCAAGGACGAGGTGTCTGAGGACAACATTATGGCCATGGTGGAGGAGGGCGAGGAGTCAGGGGCCATCCAAAGCAACGAGAAGGAATTTATCGAAAACGTCTTCGAATTCGACAACACCACCGCCAAGGACGTGATGGTCCACCGCACCGACATGGTCTCCCTCCCGGCGGACGCGTCGGAGGACGAGATCTTAGCCGCCATCCGTCAGTCGGGCCTGTCCCGTTTCCCGGTGTACGGCAGCGACATCGACGATATTGTGGGCATACTCTCCACCCGGGACTACCTACTCAACTTCCGGGAGGAGGAGCCCAGGTCCCTGGGTGAGCTGCTCCGTCCGGCCTATTTTGTCCCGGAGACGGTGGCCGCCGACGTGCTCTTCCGGGATATGCAGGGGAAGAAAACCCACCTGGCCCTGGTGGTGGACGAGTACGGCGGCACCAGCGGCCTGGTCACCCTGGAGGACCTGCTGGAGGAGCTGGTGGGCAACATTTACGACGAGTTCGACCCCCAGGAGGAGCAGGAGATCATTGCCCTGGACGACGGACGGTGGCGGGTGTCCGGCTCCGCCGACCTGGAGGAGCTGGCCGAGGCCATGGGCTTCCAGCTCCCCGAGGACGAGGAGATTGACTACGACACCCTGGGCGGCCTGGTCTTCTCCCAGCTGTCGGTTATCCCCGAGGACGGCAGCCGCCCGCTGGTAGAGGCCCTGGGTCTGCGCATCCAGGTGGAGGAGCTGTGCGACCGCCGGGTGGAGTGGGCCCTGGTGGAAAAGCTGCCCCCCGTGCCCGAGGAGGCCGAGTAAGTACATAATGAAAATCCACCGGCAAGGCCGGTGGATTTTTATTGCGTTATCCCACCTCGATGGCGCTCACCGGGCAGGTGTCGGCGGCGGCCTGGACCTGTTCCTCCAGGTCGGGGGGCACCTCCCGGCTGTAGACCCCGGCGGTGCCGCCGTCGGTGATGAGGAAGACGTTGGGGCAGGTGCTGACGCACAGCCCGCAGCTGATGCAGTTGGAGTTGACATGGACGTTCATGGGGATACCTCCTAAAAAATTAAGACTGTCCCCCTAGTATGTCCGCGTCCGGCGGACATATTCATAATGGGCCCTGAAACGCCCTGTTCCGGCCCTGAAAGAGCCCTGTTTGTCCCTCTTTAAGCTGTATTATTTTCGGTAAATATTGCGCTTCGTATAATAATCCGCCGCTGACGGACATCACTCATAGGTCCCCAAAAACAGGGGCACGCCGGTGTACAGGTCCACGATGCCGTAGAGGAAGGGGCGGTCCAGGATGAGGGTGACGCCCTCCTGAGGGGGCGCGGCCCCGGTGTCGCCGACTACTACCGTGGCGGCGGCCGCCTCGGTGCCCTTCTCGTTTACCTCTATTTTTGCGGCGTGAATCACCTGAGAAATGTAGTATCCGTCAGGATTTTCCCCCATTTTGGAGAAATTGGCCGTGCCGGGCGCAAAGGCGTCCTCCAGCCCCAGCGGGGGCAGAATCTCCTCCAGATTGCCCTTCCACTCCGCTGAGAATTTCGGCATGGCGAAGCGGAGAAATGGGGTCTCCTCCCGGCTGTTGACCAGCTGGACCAGGTCGTTTCCCACTAAATTGTTCAGCCATTCGCCCAAATCGGGGGAATCCGGGTACAAATCAGGCAAAATTGCTACGAAGGCCAACCGCCCGTCGTCGTAGGGCAGCACCACCCCCTGGGCCCCCTCGCCCTGAATATAGGACAGCTCGGCGTCGTGCATGGACAGAAAGTCCACCCGGCTGTCCGGCCCGCCGGGGTGGTGGAACTCCATCTCATGGGTGGACTGTGGGTTGAACTCATCCCGCCACTTATTCCTTAAATAGAGGGCGTTTACCAGCAAAAGGGCGGTATTTTCCTCAAAAGGCTGGTCAAGAATGGCGGGGATCATCTGTTTGGTGTGCTCCGACACCCAGGCGTTTACGTCGTCCACAATCCGGGAGTCGGACAGGTCGGCGCCATAAAGCTGAGCCCCGTAGCCGCCCCGGCATTTGCCGATAAAGTCCTCATAAATTCTGCCGTCGGGGCTGATCCACAGGCTGTTGGCGATGGAGAACTCAGTGGAGCCGCCCAGCTCGCGGCAGTCCAGCAGCAGCTGGGCCCAGGCGGAGTTCAGCTCCTCCAGGTCCGCGCTGCCACCTAAGACCTCCTGAAATTGGGACAGGGTGTCCCCCTCCGCCCCGTTGGCCGTCATGGACAGGGCCATCGCCACGGAGAAAGGGGAGACCAGGGTGGAGAAGGGCGCGTGGTCCACCTCGCGCTCTATGGCTTTTTCTCCATTGGCCGCCCGGGTCTGCTTCAGCAGCTCCAGACCGAAGGAGGCCAGGGCCGCCTCCACCTGGGGGCTGGAGGCGGGGGAGAGGACCTGGCTGACCCCGGCATATTCCTGGGGCGGGGGCGCGAAGGAGCCGTCGCCAGGGATGGCGGGGCCGAAGTTAGAGCCGTACGGGCTGTTCCACGGTCCGGCGCAGCCGGACAGCAGGGATAGGCCCAGGGCGCAGGTCAGAAGCAGAGAGACGGTTCGTTTCATGGAAATTCCTCCTTTTCTGTGTAGGGGGCGGCCTCTGTGCCGCCCCGCTGATGAGGGGCTGTTGTCTGGTTGGGGCGGCGCGGAGGCCGTCCCCTACCATTATAAACGAAAACGGAGGGGCCAGGTTGCCTATTTTTTGAATATTTTTTGGAAAAAATCAAGAGAAATTTTCTTGACGGCGGAAGACGGGGGTGGTATAATACCATTTCGTGGCGGTAGGGGCATTGCGCCCTTTTACCCGATGAAGTTTCCCGTTTTTGGGAAAAGGAGGGGGGAGCCAATATGATTCCAGAGCTCAGCGGTTCCAACAAGGTGGTTGGAGCCAAACAGGTCAAGCGGGCCCTGAAGGACGGCCGGGCTGTCCGGCTGTATATGGCCATGGACGCCGACCCCAGACTGCTCCAGCCCCTGGTGCAGGAGGCGGTAAACCGGCGGGTGCCGGTTCAGCAGGTGAGCTCCATGAAGGAGCTGGGCCAGTCCTGCGGCATCGCCGTGGGGGCCGCGGTTGCGGTTTTAACAGAAGAGGGATAAAAAATCCCAATTTTGTTAAAATATATATTACGCCTCATTGCGAGGCAGAATTGAGGAAAGGAGGAAATCCATTCATGCCTACTTTTAACCAGCTGGTACGCAAGGGCCGCGAGCAGGCGGCGTACAAGTCCACCTCCCCCGCTCTTCAGCACGGTCTGAATACCCTGAAGAACCGGAGCACCGACCTGCCCTCTCCCCAGAAGAGAGGCGTCTGCACCGCCGTGCGTACTTCCACCCCCAAGAAGCCCAACTCGGCCCTTCGTAAGATCGCCCGTGTGAAGCTGACCAACGGG
>JAAWEX010000027.1 GCA_022794495.1 Lawsonibacter sp.
GTAGGCGATCCAGAGCAGGTCATTCTCTTTCACTCCAGGCGCGTCAACGGGCAGGATATCGGTGACCACCGGCCTGCCCTGGGTGAGGGTGCCCGTCTTATCCAGCACCACCGTGTCGATGGTGTGGAGCGTCTCCAGGGCCTCGGCTGACTTGATGAGGATGCCGTTCTCCGCCCCCTTGCCGGTGCCCACCATGATGGCTACAGGGGTGGCCAGGCCAAGGGCGCAGGGGCAGGAGATGACCAGCACCGCCACGCCGGCGGTGAGTGCCTGGGTGGCGGAGTGGCCGGTGATCAGCCATGCTGCCGCCGCGATGAGGGCAATCGCCATGACCACCGGGACGAAAATGCCGGACACCTTGTCCGCCAGTTTCGCGATAGGGGCCTTGGACGCGCTGGCCTCCTCCACCAGGCGGATCATCTGGGCCAGGGTGGTGTCCTCCCCCACCCGGCTGGCCTCAAAGACGAAGGAGCCCGACTTGTTGATCGAGGCGGCGGCCACCTTGTCCCCTGGGCCCTTGTCTACAGGGAGGGACTCGCCGGTGAGAGCGGACTCGTCCACGGCGGACTGCCCCTCCGTAATGACGCCGTCCACCGGAATGGACTGCCCCGGACGGACCACCACCCGGTCCCCCACCTGGACCTCCTCCACGGGAATCTCGGTCTCCACGCCCTCCCGAATCACGTGGGCGGTCTTGGGGGCCAGGTCCATCAATCGGCTGATGGCCTCCCCTGTCTTGCCCTTGGACCGAGTCTCCAGAAACTTGCCCATCGTAATCAATGTGAGAATCATGCCGGCGGACTCGAAATACAAGTCCATATGATATTTGGCCACCAGCTCCATGTCGCCGTGGCCCAGGCCCCAGCCCATCTGGTAGATGGCGAAGACACCGTAGACCACAGCGGCGGTGGAGCCCACGGCGATCAGGCTGTCCATGTTAGGCGCTCGATTCCAAAGGGTTTTAAATCCAACCTTATAATACTTATCGTTGAGATACATAATGGGCAGTGTAAGGAGGAGCTGGGTCAATCCGAAGGCCACCGCATTCTCGTGTCCCACCAGAGGGGCGGGCAGAGGCGCACCCATCATATGACCCATGGAGATATAAAACAGCGGGATCAGGAAGACAAAGGACCAGATCATCCGCCTCTTCATGGAGGCCAGCTCCTGGGCCATTACGTCCTCTTTAGGGGCAGGCTGGGCCCTTGCGCCCGCCTTCTCCGGCAGGGATGCCCCGTATCCGGATTGTATTACTGCCTGGATAATATCCTGAGCGGATAGGACATTTTCATCGTACTCCGCCGCCATGGAGTTGGCCAGCAGATTGACGGAGGCAGCTTTGACCCCCTCCAGCTTGTTCACCGCCTTTTCCACATGGGCGGAGCACGCCGAGCAAGTCATCCCTGTTATGTTAAATTTTTGCTTAGTCATTCAATTCACCTTCCTTTTCCTCAATCGAATACCCCCCCACCCCTGGGGGGTGTCTATACTATACCGCAGATTCTTCATCCTGTCAAGGGTTAGTTTTCAGCTTTTAGCCAGTCCTATCCCCTGGCTCAAGAAAGGCGGCGTGAGCAGATACTCACGCCGCCTCCGGTTGTTGGAACGATCTGATGCGCTTAGGCCCACACGTCAAAATTGTACTGAGCGGGCGCAGCGGACATCATGTCGTTGATCAGGGACATCGCCTGACTCTCCATGTCGGTCATCGCACGCTTCATCAGACCATAGCTGTAATTGGTCTGGAGCTGAGCCATCTGCATTCCCATGATGCTTTCAACCATAAACGTCCACTCCCTTCTCAAAAATATGGGGTCGCTCCAGTCTGATTATCGGCAGGACCGGCCCTTTTCTTAAGACAGGACCGGCCCTTTTCTGCATCATTTCAATTCCGTAATAATGGAATTGTCGTCAGGGTCCATGCGGTAGAGGTGCTGCATGTCGCCGCTGTAGAAAATGATTCCGGCAATGTCTCCCGACTTGCCCACCTCGTAGATGTTGAAGCGGCGGCAGAGCTGGCCGTCGATGGTGACAAAGCCCTCTACCGGGTAGATGTCGTAGTCGGACATAACGCCTCCGGGCAGGGCCAGGTGCTTGGGGTCCATGGCCTTGAGCTCATCCATCTGCTGGCTGAGGCTGGCGGGCTCCGGCTCCCGCTCGGGCTCCGGGCGGCGCAGCTGCCCCTCCGGAGCGGCCACACGGACGGCCAGCGTCCCATTCACGTCGGACCAGCCGATCGCCAGCTGGAAGATGCGGCCCTCCTGCGCAGAGGCGCGGGCCAGCAACAACGCACCTTCGGCGTCCTGCAGCTCCGGGCGCTCACCTTGAATCAGGTAGCTCTCGTCCACCAGGGAGAAGCCCTGCTCCTCACCCATCAGGACGTTCAGGTAGCGGTTCATAACGGCGGCCGCCCCTGTAATCTCATAGATGTAGGTATACTTCTCCAGGTCCTCCTCCTCGCTGGCGCTCCCGCTGGAGTCCTCACTCTTCGCCTTGCTCTTGCCAGGGCCCCGCTTGGCGATCAGCTCGCCCTCTCCCTCTTCCAGCACGGTGTCCAGAGAGGGGACGGACTCCTCGCCAATCGTATAGGCCTCCAGCTTCTTGGGCAGCTTCTCCTCGCCGTCTCCGCCGCCCAGCATGGGCAGCACAAATTTGAAAACGGCAAAGCCGATGGCGGCGACGGCCACCAGCGCGATGGGAATCAACAGCAGCTTCTTCTTCCCACCCTTGCCTGTTTTCTGCTTTTTTTCCTTCTTCTCTTTCTTTTCCTTCTTTTCCTTAGCCAATGCAGCTCACTCCATTACTGTTCCAAATAGCGGATTATTACATTATCTTGGGGGCGCAGCTCCTGGGTAAAGGCGCACTCCCGGCCGTTGACCTGGAGCTCTACGCCCCGGTCCAGATGCTCGAAATCAATGCCGGAAAAGTCCAGCAGGTCCATTACATAGTAAGGCGCGTCGTCCTCCTTGCCCGGCAGACTGAGCTGCTTGCCGTTAAGCACCACCTGGACGCTCCGTCTTTTCGGCTTCGGCGGCTCCGGCTCTCTGGGGGCGGGGGGAGGCGCCGGCTGGGGTGCCGGGGCTGGGCGCTTCTCCCAGGGGTTGGGCTGGACCGGAGGTGCGGCCTCTGCGGCTCTGGGCGGTTCCTCTCTGAAGGCTTCCGCTCTCGCCGGCTTCACCTCCGGGCGCTCCGCCCGGGCGGGCTCCTTCCACATACTCCCAGCTTCCGTCCTCAGTGGCTCCACCCGGGCGGGCTCTGGAGGCGGGGGTGCCGGACGGTAGGCGGGCGGCGGGGTGGGGCGGACCGGCTGGTCAGAGGTGACGATCTGATCCCCGGTGTTCAGCCGGGTCTCCAGGTCCGCCAGGCGGCCATTCACCATAATGCCGCCGATAAAGTCCGCGCCCAGCAGGTCCTTCAGCGTCCGCTGCGCGGGCGCGCCTTGGATTGCGGGGGTAAATTCGATGCTGTCGCCGGCGTATACCAGGGCCGAGGGAACGCCTTCCGCCCCGTTCAGGGTCAGCGTGCAGGGGGTGGCGGGCTGGCCCCGGAATACCATATGCTGGCCGTTCACCGTTACGCTCAGGTTCTTGCCCGTCCGGCCCAGCAGGTCCACCGAGCTGTAGCCATTCATCATCAGCAGCTCCAGCAAGGTCAGGCTTCCGCTGCGGAAGAGCTTGGCCGGCTGGCCGTTGAGCATGATTCGGTAGCTGTCGCTGATTAAGCCCAGGCCGGCCGAGACGGCAATCCCCAAGGGGGTGGCCAGCTCCGGGTCGTTGAGCTCATAGTCCTCGGAAAAAGCGGTAATTTCATAGTTATTGCCCGCCAGGGCCACCCGGCTCTCGTCCATCTCCAGGGCCTCGGCCACCAGTCCCAGCAGCCCCTCCAGCTTGCTTCCGCCTCCGGCCAGAAACAGGGCCGAGGGCGGAGCTCCGTTGAGGGTGAGTACCCGCTGAGCGATCTCCTGGGCCAGGAGCTGGGCCGGCTGCTGGATGGTCTCCCGAAGCTGTTCGCCAGAGACGGTCTGCTCCATCCCCAGCACGTCGCGGTAGGTGATGGTCTCCTCATTCAGCTGGCTTTTCATCCGCTCCGCAGTGGAAAAGGGGATCAGATAGCGGCGCATCAGCTCCTCGGTGATCTCGTCGCCGGCCACGGTGGCCATGGTGTAGCCCACCACGGTGCCATCCCGGCAGACGGCGATGTCAGAGGTGCCCGCGCCGATGTCGGCCAGCACCAAATTCAACAGGCGCAGGTCGGAGGGGATGGCGGCGTTCAAGGCGGCAATCGGCTCCAGGGTCAGACTGGCCACCTCCAGGCCGGCGGCCTCAACCACAGCGTAGAGGCTCTCCACCACCTCGCTGGGCAGGAAGGTGGCCACAACCGTCGCCTCCAGCATTTGTCCGTTATGTCCCCGAAGGGTGGTCATGGGGTAGTGGTCCAGGTGATAGCCGGACACGGTGTAGCCCACCAGATAAAACCGGCGCTGGCCCGCCTGGCCATGACCAATCTGCTCCTCCGCGTTGGAAACCGCGCCGCTCTCCAGGCGGCCGATCATGTCGTTGGTAATGCGGGTAACCTCTGGGAACTCCAGGCTGTAGGCGCCGGTCTCCGTGCGCAGGGCCCGGCCGGCGGCAGCCACGCATACCCGTTCCAGGGTGCAGTCCAACCGCTCCTCCAGCCGGCTGGTCACCCGGCGGGCCACCTTGGCCACCTGGGCGATATCCTCAATCTGACCGTCAAGCATGGCGCGCTTGCCGTGCTCCTCCTTTTCAACGGCCAGCACCTGGAAGCGCTCGTCCACTACCCTGCCTACAACACCGATGATGCTGCGGGTGCCAATATCCAGCGCAAAGGTCATACTGCTGTCCTGGGGCTTTCGTTTTGTCATCCGGCTTCACCTCTCATAGTCGGTTTTGTGAATCAGGAAATATGGCGCCCCGAAATCGGGACGCCATATCTATTACAGCTCGGCGCTTTTATGCCCGATCTTTAGTATTTCACACTGCTGAAGGGGTTGCTATCGGCTCCGCCGGCATAGCCGTCGTCATCGCTGTCCCAGCTGGAGCTGCTCTGCACCGGGGCGGCGCTGAAGCTGGGGGCGCCAAATCCGCCGCTGACCTTGGAGCTCACCTTAAACTCGGCCATCATCTGGTGCATAATATTGGCCTGAGAGGACAGCTCCTCGCTGGCCGCGGCGCACTCCTCGCTGGTGGCGGAGTTGGTCTGAACCACGGCGGAAATCTGGTCGATGCCCTCAGTGACCTGCATAATGGCCTGGGTCTGATTCTCCACGGCCTCCACCACGGTGGACATCATGGTGGTCACGCTGCCGGCGGTCTCGGTGGTGCGGGTCAGGGCGTCGGTCACCTTGTTCACGGCCTCGGTGCCCTCGCTGACGGCGGTGATGGAGCCGTCGATCAGGTCCTTGGTGGCCTTGGCGGCCTCGTCGGACTTGGTGGCCAGGTTGCGCACCTCGTCGGCCACCACGGCGAAACCCTTGCCGGCGGAGCCCGCCCGGGCGGCCTCAACGGCGGCGTTCAGGGCCAGAATGTTGGTCTGGAAGGCAATATTCTCGATGGTAGCGATGATCTTGCCGATCTCCTGGGAGGAGCTGGAGATGTTCTCCATGGCGGAGTTCAGCTGCCGGACGTACTCCATGCTCATGTTCAGCTGGCCGCCGGCCTCTTCCACATACTTGCCGGCCTGCTCAGCGGCCTGGGCAGTCTGCTTGGCATTCTCGGAGATGTCGGTGATGGTGGCGGACAGCTCCTCCACGGCGCTGGCCTGCTCGGTGGCGCCCTGCGCCAGCCCCTGGGAGCTGTTGGACACCTGGTCAGAGCCGGCGGACACCTGGTCGGCGGAGGAGGAGATGTTGGAGATGGTCTCGCTCATGCGCATCACGAACTGGTTGATGCTGTCCTGGATGGGCTTCAGGTCGCCGGGGAAGGTGGCGGTGAGCTCCACGTCGAAGTTGCCCTTGGCCATCTGGCCGGTGGTGCCGGAGATGTCGGAAATCACGCTGTGCAGCACCTTCTGGCTGGTGCGCAGGGCGTCGCACATCTCGCCCAGCTCGTTCTTGCCCACAAAGTCCACGGGCACGTTCAGGTTGCCCTGGCTGAAGCCGACCAGCGCGCCCTGGACCTGGGCGGTGGGGGCGGCGATGCTCTTGATGATCTTGGTGGCCATCATCAGCACGATCAGGGTGGCCAGAACCATCACAACCACGATAACGCCCAGGGCGATGTTGGAGGTCATGTTCTGACTGGCGATGATCTTATTCTGCTCCGCCTTCAGATGCTCAGCCAGCTGGGTGCCGGCATCAGCCGCGGCGTTCAGGGCGGGGGTGCACTTGCTTACAATCATCTCCGCCGCGCGGTTTCTGTCCGTGCGCACAATCTCTGCAATCTGCTTGGCCTCGGCGCTCCAGGTATTCAAGGTATTGACAAAGTTGTTGAGCAGACTCCGGTCGCTCAGCTCCTTGGGGTAGGCATTTTCCATCTCAGCAATTTCAGTGGTGAGCTCGTTCAGCTTCTCGGTGACGGTGGAAAGACTGTTTGTATCGCCGGAGAGGGCGACATCCCGCAGGCTGCGCGCCGCGATGTTGTAGCTGATGCGGCAGTCAGAGATCCGCTGATTGGTCTCGACATAGTGATTGACAATATCCATATATGCATTCTTCTGCATATTCATCATAATCAGCGAGGTGATAATGATGACGGCAGAAATCAAAATAGTCGTGCCGAATCCAACTATCAGGCTTTTCTTAATGGACATGTTCTTGAAGTTCATATGTACTCCTCCCATTTTTTCCCGTCGCTGACAACGGCGCGGAATCATAAACGTGCTCTGTTCTTCATTATACACCACTTTTCCCGGCGGCGCAAGGTCAAGTGAAAATTTTTATGTAATTTCTTTTTCCGTTCCGGCGCGGCGAAAGGGGCTCCTCCGCCTGCGCTAAACGATGTCGCCGTACTTTCCGTTTTTTACGTCCCCGGCCACCTTTCCGTCCACCAGCGTGACCACCCTCCGGCGCATGATGTTGACAAACTGGCTGGCATGGGTGGCCATAACGATGGTGGTCCCCTTGCTGTTCAGCTCGTTGAGCAGATGCAGGATGTCCCAGATGGTGTCGTCGTCCAGATTCGCGGTGAGCTCATCCAGCAGCAGGACGGGCGGGCTGTTGAGCAGAGCCCGGGCCAGCTCCACCCGGCGTACCTCTCCAATGGAGAGCTGCGCGGGAAAGCAGTCCCCCACATTGGGCAGGCCCACAAGGCCCAGCGCCTTCTCCGCCGCCGCACGGCTCTTGCGCTGCAGTCCCCCCGCCCGCCCGGCCACCAGCAGATTTTCCATAATGGTCCGCTTGCGGATCAGCATGGACTGCTGGCTGACGACGCCGAAGGTCCGGACAAGGCGGGCCTTGAAGGGGCCGAAGAAGCGGGAGATATTCACGTCGTTGACAAAGGCGGCCCCCTCATCGGGAGAAATTTCCCCTCCCAGGAGCTTCAACATGGTGGTCTTACCCGCTCCGCTGCTCCCGATGAGAAAGACAAACTCCCCCTGCTCAATGGAGATGTTCAGCTCCTGAACCGCATATATCTTGCGTTTATCCTCCGTTTTATAGAGCTTTGACGCATTTTCCAAACGTATCACAGGCATTTGATAAGGCTCCCCTTGCCCTTATGGCGGCACAGCCGGGGAATCTTTCCCACGCCGCCATAAATTTATAGTTCAAAAAATTTGCTTTTTGTAGTATAATCGTTTTCAGAGCTCTTGAAAAGAGTTTTATTAAATTTTTTGGTGGTCAGCGTGAAAAAAAACGATCAACTCAAAAAGAGAAAATGGTATGCGGCCCCTCTGGTTGTCCTGCTGGCCGTGCTGTGCATCGGCGGAGTGGAGCTGGCCGTCTGCGCCCATTTCGACCCCGCCCTCTACCACAGCATCACCGACCCCGTGTACACCGCCGTGCAGACCGGGGTGCGGCGGGCCGCCGAGACAGGTCAGGCGGCCTGGAACAGCCTGTGTCAGACCGCGGACGCCGCCGCCCTGCGGCTTAGGGAAGCCTGGGACGAGCTTACCGCCCCGCCCCCGGCGTCCCCGTCTGAGCCGGAGAGCGACCTCCAGCTGGTGGACAGCGAAACGGTGACCGCCCCGCCCAGGCCCCGGGCCGAGTACACCGTCACCGCGCTGGAAAATCGGGACGGACAGGATATTCTAATCGGCGGAACCCGCGAGGTAGTGTACTTCGACCAGACCTCGGAGCGCTGGGCCGGCGAGCCCTACGGCTCCGACCACATCGGCGGCTACGGCTGCGGCCCCACCGCCATGGCGATGGTGGCCTCCACCCTCACCGGCCAGGAGATCGACCCGGCCCAGATGGCCCAGTACTGTGTGGAGCAGGGCTACTGGGCCAGGCTCCACGGCTCCTATCTGAGCATGGTCCCGGGCGTGTCGGAGGACTTCGGGCTGGAGTGCGTCTCCCTCCCGCCAGAGGAGGCGAGCAGCGACCTTGTCACCCAGCACCTGGCCGCAGGCCAGCTCATTGTGGCCCTGATGGGGCCGGGCCATTTTACCAACGGCGGCCACTTTATCGTGCTTCGCGGCGTCACGCTGGAGGGCAGCATTCTGGTGGCCGACCCGGCCAGCCAGGAGCGCAGCCTGACCACCTGGGACCTGGAGCTGATTCTGGAGGAGCTGTCCGCCAGCCGGCACAGCGGCAGCCCGCTGTGGATTATCTCCCCCAAAAATTTCTGAATAAATTGCCCCTGCGCTTACCGACGCAGGGGCAATTTTCATTTTTCCGCTGTATAGCAGGAATCCTTTCCCGTCAGGCGGCGGTTGAGCTTCCGGTCCAGCTCCAGCACCTGCTCCAGCAGGCGGCGGGCCCGGCCGAACTCGTCGCAGTAGGTCCGCTCCTCCCCCTCCTGGGGCTGCGCGCCGGACTCCAGGTCAGACAGGCGCTCCAGCTCCTGGGGAGACAGGGCCTCCCGCTTGGACCTGACGGCGTTTTTCACTTCCCCCAGACCAAGGATGGGCTCCTGGCGCATGGAAAGCAGCATTCGCAGGGACACGTCGTCCCCCCGGTCCATGGCCTCGCCTATCTGGCGGCTCAGGTCTATGGTCTCGGACAGCAGGTTGTATTTCCTGCGCTCCAGCACCGCCAGGTCCATCCAATCGCTCTTTGTCATGCCCGCTTCTCCCCACTGTTCTTGTCCGCGGCGCGGAAGGCGTCGCGCATGTCGGCCAGCATGGGGCGCAGGCGCTCCAGCTCCTTCTTGTTCCGGCCTGCCTTGATGCGCTCCATCTCGTAGGTGAAGTAGTCATACATCCGGCTCAGGTCGCGGCTGATGGGGTACTGGCGGTCCAGAGTATCATCCAGGTAGTTGACGATGTCCACGCACCGGTCCAGCGAGGCCTCGAACAGCGGCCAATCCTGTTTATCCAGGGCCAGGCCGGCCAGGGTGCTGCGTTTGACAAGCTCGTCGTAAAGCAGCATTAAAAGCTCTCCAGGGGTCATGGAGTTGATGGACTGCTGTTTATACTGCTGGTACCCTCTTGTATCCATATCGGACTTATCCTTTCCGGCGTTCTCAGCCGCCCATCATGCCCATCAGGGCGGAGCTCTGAGAGTTCATCTGGCTGATCAGCTGCTCCAGACGGCTGAACTGCTGGGTATAACGGTCCACCTGGCTGGACAGCTTATCCTGCCACTTCTCAATCTGCTTGTTGTAGTTGTCGATCTGCTTCTGCCAGGTGTTGTCCATCAAGGACAGGGGGGACAGGGGGCTGCCGGCCTTCTGAATGAGGATGCCCTTGGGCTCGCCGGTGGTCTTGGCGTAGACGTCCAGGGTGGTTTTCATGTTCTGCATCACGCCGCCCAGGCCGCTGGTCTTGGTGAAGGCGTCGGCCACCATGTCGGGGTCGCTGTCCAGCATGGCCCGCAGCTTATCCTCGTCCAGGGTGACGCTCAGCGCGCCGGTGCTCATATCGTAGCTGGTGGTGATGCCCATGCCCCGGAGGATGGCGCCGTCCTCACCGGCGGGAGAGAATACGCTGCGCAGCTTGTCATACAGCCGGGACAGGTCCCGGTCAGCAAAGAGGATGCCCTGCTTGGCCTTCTCCTCGTAGTTCTTCTGCTCCGACTCGGAATAGCCGCTCATCTGGTCAGAGGTGAGGGGCTCGTAGCTGCTGCCGTCGCTCTTCTTGGCGGGCATGGTGGAGTATGCGGAGCGAATCTCGCTAATCATGGCGTTGTAGTCCTCCAGCATGGCCTTCACCGCGTCCACGATTTTGTCGGAGTCGGTCTTGCTCTCGAAGGTGACTACATTCTTGTTGATCTGGACCGGGTCGGTAATGGGATTGCCGTCCTTGTCCTTGGTGCTGTCAAACACCCCGTTCATGTTGATGGTCAGGCCGTCGATGTTCACACTGTTGGAGGAGCGCTTCATGTTGAGGGTCTCGCCGTTTACCGTGACGGTAAACTCGGCGTCCTTGCCGGGGGTGTAGTTAATCGCGGGGGCTTTGCTCTCGTCGAACTCAAGGTCATAGCTTCCAAAATCCGGGTCGGGATGATCGGCCTTCATCTTAAAATCTACCGCCGAACCGTTCTTGTCAACAATCTCCAGCTTGCCTGAGTATTTATTATAGGAAGCGGTATAGCCGTGATTAAAAATCATTCCATTCAGCTTTTCGGCAACATCTTCAATGGTGTCGTCCTTCGACACGTTGATGTCGTATGTGCCGCTGACGCCAGGGAGCGTAAACTGAACCTTGCTGCCGTTCAGCCAGCTCACGCCGTAGGCATCGGCAAAGCTGCCCTCACTATGCTCAGAAATCTCGGTAGAGCCGAACATGGCCTCGGCCAGGCCGCCGCCCATGGAGATTTCGCTGTCTTCGCCGGTCTCCTTGGAGGTAAAGGTGAAGTTCTTGGTGGTCTGGGAGTAGCTCACCTTCACGCCGGCGTCCTTGTTGGCGTTGATGTCGTTCATAATATCGGACAGCTTGCTCTCCTTGGTGTAGTTGCCGATGGTCACGCCGTTGAGCTTAAAGGCATACATTTTGTTGCCCTTGTCGTCCAGCAGGTCATTGCCGTCCTTGTCCTTGACGGTCTCCAGGGTGTCCAGCTTATCGCCCAGAAGCTTCTCCAGGGTGCTGCTGGTGTTCAGATAGGTGCTGGCGGTGCGGCCGATGCCCAGGGTCTCGCCCACGTCGCAGTTGATGAGCAGGTCGGAGCCCTCTTCCTTTACTGTAAAGTTCAGGTTGAGCTTGCCGTCCTTGCCGGTGTTGGTGACCTCGATCTTCTTCTTAAAGACCTTGCCCACTTCCTCATTTACGGCCTTGGCATACTCGTCGGCCAGGTCCTCCTTGCTGACCTCTTTCCCGTTGATCTTATAGACCTCGGGGTCGCCCTCGGCGGCGCCCGCCACCTTCTCCACGGTGGGCAGGGAGATGGTCTTGGTGACACCGTTCAGGTTCAGGTTCATGCTCTTTCCGCTGAGGTACTCGATGTTGTCCACCTCTTTGGTCAGGTTGAAATCGTAATTCAGCTTAAATTCGTTGGGCTGTTTCTCGCTGGCCTTGTCCAGGTCCAGGCCCAGCACGTCCTCCACGTTGCCGCTGGCCTGAGACATATACACGGCGTTGCCCGCGGTGGACTTGTCGGAGAAGGAGATCGCCCCGTCCTTCACCGTTACCTTGATGCGGTCCTCGGCGTTCTCGCTCTTGCCGTTGCTGAAGGTGATCTTCTGCCCGGCCAGCTTCTGCTCGATGAGTCCGGCCAGCACGTCGGCGTCGGTGGCGCTCTTGCCGTCCTTCTCCAGCTTGGCCCTGATCTCCTCCATGGCCTTTACGTCGTCCACCTGGTCGAAGTTGATGTTGACCTTATTGCTGCCGTAGGTGATGGTAAGGCTGCCCTGGAGGCTGCCCAGCTCGGTCTTGCCCAGCAGGTCCATCTCCTTGCCCTGGATACTGGAGTTGGTGTTGGTCCCGCCGTTCAGAAGGCCGTCGCCCACCCGGTACTGGGCGGCGGTGGCCAGCTGGCGCACCGCGTTGAGCACAATGTCGCTGCTGGTTTTGCCGCTGGCGGTGACGTTGTCGGCATACGTGCCCTTGGTGAGAATCTTCACCGCGCTGCTGAAAAAGCCGGGGGACAGCAGGTTGGTGGCCGGTGAGTTATAAGAGGTATACTTCTGGGTAAAGCCCACCATCTTGCTGATGATGCTCCGGTAGGCCTCCTGCTTCCACTCGGTTTTGGTCACCTTTTGACTGATCTGGTTGATCTTGGTCTGGTAGCTCTTCACCAGATTTTCAATCATGCCCTCGGTATCCAGACCGCTGGCCAGACCGCTGATGGTATTGGCGGAATTATAAAGGCTGCTGGTCATGTTGCTGCTGCTGACTCCATTAATAGATGCCATAATAAAACGCTCCTTCCCTGTCTATATCCACAAATTTAATTTCCAAGGTTTTGATAAAAATGAACATAAAAATACTCTGTACTTTTTTATCGTCCTGTAGTATGATAAAGTTAATAGCTCAAGGAGAAAGATTTTGGGGCTTACCCTGTAGGCCCAGCACGGGAGGAATTTATTTGGCGGCTATTATCGCGATTACAAATCAAAAGGGCGGCGTGGGCAAAACCACCACGGCCAGCGCCTTGATGGATGGCCTGCGCCAGCGGCGCGCGCGGGTTCTGGGCGTCGATCTGGACCCCCAGGGCAGCCTCGGCTTCTGCCTGGGCCTGGATATCGAAAACTGCGCCACCATCTACGATGTTTTGAAGGGACATCAAAATATCCGCGACGTCATCCTTACCTCAGAATGCGGCGACGTTCTGCCCTCCAATATCCTGCTGTCCGCCGCTGAGCTGGAGTTCAACCGGCCCGGCCGGGAGTTTTTGCTGAAAAACTGCCTGGACGAGATAGAGTACGACTACGACTACATCATCATCGACACCCCTCCCGCCCTCAACGTGCTGACGGTAAACGCCTATGTCGCCGCCGACGGCCTGGTAGTCCCCATGGCCCCGGAGATCCTCAGCCTGCTGGGCGTGTCTCAGATTCGCGAGACCATCGACACCGTCCGCCGGTGCTACAACAACCGTCTGCGGGTGCTGGGCATCGTTCTGAACAAATACAACCAGCGCTTTACCTTAAACCGCGACGTGCTGGATATGACGGAACAGATCGCCCGACAGCTGGGCACCCAGGTGTTCCGGTCTAAGATCCGCACCGGCGTTGCGGTGGCCGAGGCCCCCGCCCACGGCGAGAGCGTGCTGTCCTATGCCCCCAGCTCCCACCCCGCGCGGGATTTCCGTCTGCTCATCAACGAGATTTTGAAGCAGTACGCCTTTGTCACCGACGAATCCGGCGAGTCCGGCGAGTTCGACTGACTCTGACTTCCATCACTTCGGAAAGGAGCGGCTGTCATGGCCTCCACGAAAAAAAATGCGAAGGGCAATAAAACCGCCCATGTTTTAAACCTGCTCGCCCCCTCCCCGGCTGACGGAGAGGAGGCCGCCCTGGAGGGCTCCGGCGTGGAGCCCGCCCGCAATCCGCTGGTCTCCCCCTCCCTGGAGATGACCCAGCCGGACGACGCTCTCCTGTCCCAGCAGATCCAGCAGGCCCTGGAGGAGGAGCTTACCCAGTCCGAGTCTGAGGAGGAGCAGTGGGCCGAGGAGCCCCTGCCCGAGGGGATGCTGGGCTGGGACGAAAACGGCCAGCCCATCTGGGACCCCAGCGTCCTGCCCGAGGGGGTGCTGGGCTGGGACGAGAACGGCCAGCCCATCTGGGACCCCAATATTCTGCCCGAGGGCGTGCTGGGCTGGGACGAGAACGGCCAGCCCATCTATGCCGAACAGGCCGAGGAGCAGTGGGAGCTGCCCGAGGGGGCCGTCGGCTGGGATGAGAACGGCCAGCCCGTCTACGAGGAACAGGCCGAGACCCAGTGGGAGCTGCCCGAGGGGGCCATCGGCTGGGACGAGGAGGGCCAGCCCGTCTACCCGGAGCAGTCCGCCGGGGAGGAGCCGCTCCCGGAAGAGGCCGCTGGAGAGGAGCCTATCCTAGAAGAAGCTCTGCCCGAGGAGGAGCTTGTTCTGGAAGAGGCTCCCGTTGAGGAGGAGCCAGTCCCGGAAGAGCTCCCCCCTGAGGAAGCAGCTGTCCTGGAAGAGGCCCCCGCCGAGGAGGCGCCCGCCCCGGAAGAACTCCCCCCTGAGGAAGCGCCTGTCCCGGAAGAGGCCCCCGTTGAGGAGGAGCCTATTTTAGAAGAAATCCCTGTCGAGGAGGAATCTGTCATGGAAGAGACCCCGATTGAAGCAGTGCCCGCCGCCCCCTCCGGCGACAAAATGAGCCAGGAGGAGATTGAACGGATGCTGTCCGGCATGGGCGCTGAGCCCGAGCCCGAACCCGCGCCCGCCGCCCCCTCCGGCGGCAAGATGAGCCAGGAGGAGATTGAACGGATGCTGTCCGGCATGGGCGCTGAGCCCGAGCCCGAACCCGCGCCCGCCGCCCCCT
>JAAWEX010000028.1 GCA_022794495.1 Lawsonibacter sp.
GCGGTACTCCTCATTTTCAAAGGTGTACAGATTTTCTTCGGACATTGAAATTACCTCCATGTGTTTTCTGTAGGGCGGGACGACCTCGGCCCGCCGCTTTGCTGGGAACGGGCGCCCTTTGAACGGCGCGCCGGGGTCGTCGCGTCCTACAAAATGGCACCGGATATTTCGGGGCAAAACAAAACGCTCCACCCCTGATACAATTCAGGGGTGAAGCGGTAAGCTCCACGGTTCCACCCTGCTTGCGGTCCGCAGACCGCCGCTCGTGTCCTCGGTAACGGGAGGCCCCGGCCCGGTCCTCCCGGGCGGCTCCGGAGTGGTACCGGCCGGCTTCTGTGCAGGACGCTCTCAGCCCCTGGCGTCCCTCTCTGAGCACTTGTTCCAGCCTCTTCTCCATCAAAGCTATTTTAATGGTGCCATCATATCACCAGCTGGGGGAAAAGTCAAGCGCCATTCTTTAGAGGACCACCAGCGCTCCATCCTTCACATCCACTGTGAGGGCGGCGCCGGGCTCCACCTGGTCGGCAATGATCTTCCGGCCGATGAGGGTCTCCACCGTGTGCTGGAGATAGCGGCGCAGCGGACGGGCTCCGTAAATGGGGTCGTAGGCCGCCTCGATCACCGCGCTCTTGGCGGCGGGGGTGAGGACTGCGGTGAGCTGCTTGCCGGCCAGCCTCCGATTCAGTCCCTCCACCAGCAGGTCGATGATATGGGTGATGTTCTCCTTGGTCAGGGGCTTGTAGAAGACAATCTCGTCCAGCCGGTTGAGGAACTCCGGCCGGAAGGACCGCTTGAGCAGCTCGCTCACCTGGTTTCGGGCGGTGTCGCTGATTTCGCCGTCCTCGGTGATCCCGTCCAGCAGGGCCTGGCTGCCCAGGTTAGAGGTCAAAATCAGGATTGTGTTCTTAAAGTCCACCGTCCGGCCTTGACTGTCTGTAATTCTGCCGTCGTCCAATACCTGGAGCAATACATTGAATACGTCGGGGTGGGCCTTCTCCACCTCGTCAAAGAGGACAACGCTGTAGGGCTTGCGCCGCACCGCCTCGGTGAGCTGGCCGCCCTCCTCGTAGCCCACATAACCTGGAGGGGCCCCGATGAGCCGGGAGACGGAGAATTTTTCCATATATTCGCTCATGTCGATGCGCACCAGGTTCCGCTCGCTGTCGAACAGGGCCTCGGCCAGGGTTTTGGCCAGCTCGGTTTTGCCCACGCCGGTGGGGCCCAGAAAGAGGAAGGAGCCGATGGGCTTGTCGGGGTCAGCGATGCCGGCCCGGCTTCTCAGAATGGCCTCGCTCACCAGCCGGACGGCCTCCTCCTGGCCTACCACCCGTCTGTGGAGGATGTCCTCCAGGTGGAGCAGCTTCTCCCGCTCCCCCTCCATCAGCCGGGCCACCGGGATGCCCGTCCACCGCTCAATGATCCGGGCGATCTCCTCCTCGGTCACCTTGTCCCGGAGGAGGGAGCGGGCCTTGCCCTCGTTGGCGATGGACTCCTCCGCCTCCAGAGCCTTGCGCAGTGCGGGGATGCGGCCATATTGCAGCTCTGCCGCCTTCTCCAGGTCGTGCTCCCGCTGGGCCTTCTCCAGGGCGGCATTGGCCGCCTCCAGCTCCTCCCGCAGCTTCTGCACCTTGCCGATGGCCCCCTTCTCGTTGTCCCACTGGGCCTTTTTGGCGTTGAAGTCGTCCCGCATGTCAGACAGCTCCCGCTGAATTTCGGCCAGATGCTCCTGAGACAGCTTGTCAGTCTCCTTTTTCAGGGCGGCCTCCTCAATCTCGTGCTGGATAATCTTTCGCTGGATCACGTCCAGCTCGGTGGGCATAGAGTCCATCTCGGTGCGGATCATGGCGCAGGCCTCGTCCACCAGGTCGATGGCCTTATCAGGGAGGAAGCGGTCAGAGATATAGCGGTTGGACAGGGTGGCGGCGGCGATGATGGCCCCGTCGGTGATTTTCACCCCGTGAAATACCTCATACCGCTCCTTGAGCCCCCGGAGAATGGCGATAGCGTCCTCTGTGCTGGGCTCGTTCACCATGACGGGCTGAAACCGCCGCTCCAGGGCGGCGTCCTTTTCGATATACTGCCGGTACTCGTTGAGGGTGGTGGCCCCGATGCAGTGCAGCTCCCCCCGGGCCAGCAGGGGCTTGAGCAGGTTGCCGGCATCCATGGAGCCCTCGGTCTTGCCGGCCCCCACAATGGTGTGCAGCTCGTCAATAAAGAGGATGATTTTCCCCTCTGACTTTTTTACCTCGTTGAGGACGGCCTTCAGCCGCTCCTCGAACTCGCCGCGATATTTCGCGCCGGCAATCAGGGCGCCCATGTCCAGGGAGAAGATGGTCTTGTCCCGGAGGGAGGCGGGCACATCCCCTTTGACAATCCGCTGAGCCAGCCCCTCGGCGATGGCCGTTTTACCTACGCCGGGCTCGCCGATTAAAACGGGGTTGTTTTTGGTTTTCCGGCTCAGGATGCGGATGACGTTCCGGATCTCGTCGTCCCGGCCGATCACCGGGTCCAGCTTGTTGTGCCGGGCCTGGTCCACCAGGTCGGAGCCGTACTTTTTCAGGGCGTTGTAGGTCTCCTCCGGGTTGTCAGAGGTGACACGCTGGCTCCCCCGCACCTGGGCCAGAGCCTGCATCACCTTCTCCTTGTCCAGGCGATAGGTGCGGAACAGCTCCCGCAGAGCGGCGCTGGGGTGGGCCAGCAGGCCGAGGAGGATGTGCTCTACAGAGATATACTCGTCCTTCATAGCGTGGGCCTCCTGCTCGGCGGCCTGGAGGGCCCGGTCCACGTCCTGGGAGACGTACACCTTGCCGCTCTCCCGGCCGGAGCCGGACACCTTGGGCAGCTTGCTCACCTCGGCGGATACTGCCGCCTCAAAGCTGGGGACGGTGAGGCCCACAGCGGTGAGGAGCTGGGGGATAAAGCCCTCGGCGTCTCCCACCAGGGCCAGCAGCAGATGGGGCTGCTCAATCTGCTGGTTGCCGTGCTCTAACGCGATGTCTTGGGCCCCCTGAATGGCGGCCAGGGACTTTTGGGTAAACTGATTCATGTTCATAATTACACTCCTTTCAGGAACAGCCTGCGGTATGGTTGTAGTATAGGCCGGTCCGGCGGAGATTTCATGAACAGAGTGTGAATTTTTAGCACTCTTTATTGCCGAGTGCTAATTTCCATTTTCCTGGCCCCTCCTCAATATATACAGTCAAATTTTTTCGGCGGCGGAAGCATTGGTCGATTACATATCCAGTGCCCCGCGATCTTCCATCCCAGAAAGCAATTACCGTGTCCGCATAATCAATGATTTTTCGGTTCCGTTTGATTGGCGCGCCCCGGCCATATTTTTCATATTCAGGAAGAAATTCCGTCAATTTTATCCCATTCATTTGGGCGTACTCTCTTGCGCAGGAGTCAATCCCACGGGCTCCTCCGGAGACAATTTCTGTTGTATTTTGTGGAAGATAGATTTCTAAATTAGATACAGTCATAGTTCGAGAACCAATAATTGCAACTTTCACTTCGGCCCCCCCTTTTTTCAATAATTTATTCGTCATATATACATCATAATACCACCATTCTCGTTTAGACGCAATAGTTTAGCTATTATGAAATCATAGTTATGCTAAATTGTCGCAGAAGAGGTGTTATGATGGACGATAAACTTTTGAGGTATACCCTGCGGGTAGACTGGATATTATTTCAAAAATTCCGGTATATTGCGGATTCTAAGGGACGTTCGGCAAATAGAGAGATTGAACAATACTTGAAACGGTGTGTGGCTGAATACGAAAAAGTAAATGGCAAGATTCCGATTGAACCAGAGAGCTTAAAATAATGGAAACAGTAGACAAGCCAATGTATTCTGATATCTTAAAAGAACTCAGAAAAGATAAAAAATTGACGCAGCGGGACATGGGAAAACTAATGGGAATTTCCCAAACGACCTATTGCGATTATAAAAACGGCGTCCGCAGGATGCCATTATCGCTGCTGAGTTTTTTAGCGGACACTTTGGGCACGTCAACCGATTATATCCTTGGGCGAACTGCGGAAATGCGGCCCTATCCTAAACGGCGTAAATAAAAACAAGGAGCCTGATTAAAGATTGATTTTTGCTTGTGCCTATAGTATACTTTATCTGAATTATAGAGGAAGAAATGAAGGTACAGGCTAAGATGATTAAAACATTTACAATTAAAGAGGGCCAAACACCGACAAAGGCCCAGTTGGACGAGGTCAAGGAGGCCGTAAAGCGGGGCATACAATTCGATGAGGATTCCCCTGAATTGTCGCCAGCAATGTACAAGGCCTTTAAATGTTCGGTGGCACAGCGCAACAGGCGGAAGAAGAACGCCTGATTTTTAGAAAGCGCCCTGAGAGTTGAACTGGGAGGGGCCTATGGACTTTGTTCAAATCGCGGTCTTGGTGAAGCGGGGCGGGTACTACTATGATTTCCCGTCGGGAAAAATTTATTTTGTGCCGCCCGGCGGCTTGGCGGATCAAGGGGGAGAGAGTGCACCCAATCTCCTGATGTGGGTGGCGGGGGCCGCATTTGGCACGGCGGGACTGATTGTCCTTGCCCGACATGCCCGACAGCCCTACTCCGCCCAATTTTTTCTGACTGTGGTTCTCCTGGCTGCCGCGGTGAGCTCCGGTCTGCTCCACTGGCTGCTCCGGCGGGGGCAGAAGCAGTTCGGCCAGTCGGTCCGCCGGCAGTGCCGCGCCCTCACCCCCGATCCGGCGCTGAGGGAGGAGCTGCGCAGGGGGCGAGGCATCTATATCAAGCTGGCAATCTACGCCGCCGTGCTGTTCTGCGCCGCAGCGGTTTGCCTGGCCCTGCTGTCCCAATCCCCCACATTTCAGCTCGCCCTGCTCTTCCTCATTTTTTTCGACGCCGGCGTGATGGTAATCACTATTTTGCAGCCGATTGGAAAGCTTTCTGCCTATTCCAGACTGAAAAAGCAATCAGCTGATGCGGGCTGAGGAGAGGGGTGCTGAGATGGAGGACCCAAATCTGCCCCAGGACGCGCAGGCGGCCCTGGACGAGATTGACCAGGTCTTACACCAGATGCTGATGCTGGCGGAGCTGTCTGCCGGCGAGGGGAATATAGAGCGGAGCAACCTGCAAAGGGTGCTGAAGCACTTGCAGCGCAAAATCAACCGCGCCGCGGACCGGCTGGATGAAATTGGATAAGAAAACGCCCCAGAGCAGACTCTGGGGCGTTTCGCATATTTGGAAGGAGGACTTACTCCTCCTCGTCGGTTTCCTCTTCCTCGGGCTCCTCGCCGTCCTCATCGGTGAGCT
The DNA here is from genome assembly GCA_022794495.1 of Lawsonibacter sp. Lineage (GTDB taxonomy): Bacteria > Bacillota > Clostridia > Oscillospirales > Oscillospiraceae > Lawsonibacter. Next base: position 5,300 of record JAAWEX010000028.1, read on the forward strand.
CCATGGCGTAGCGGGTGCCGCAGCTGGGGCACTCCACCTCGCCCTCGGCCAGGGCCTCGTCGTCCACAACGATATCGGCCCCGCAGGTGGGGCATTCCACCTCGAACCAGTCGTCGCCGCAGTCCATGCCGTCGTCCTCGTCGAAGACCACCTCTTCCACGTCGGCCAGGTCGTCGGACAGCACGTCGATCTCCTCGCCCAGGTTGAGGGCGTTCTCCTCCAGGTCCTCCACGGACATGGCCAGCTCCTCCAGGATGCCGATCATCACGGAGATGAGCTTGCCCTCCTTGGACTTCTCGGTGTCCAGATTCAGCCCCTCAGCCAGGCCCTTCAGGTAGGCGACTTTTTCGGAAATAGTCATAATTTACTCCTTTTCAGGTAACGGACCGCAGGGGCGGCCTGTGGCCGCCCGAATACAGGCTCCGCAATGTGGCGGGCGGCCGCAGGCCGCCCCTATAGGAATATCACGCCTTGCAGCGCTCCAGGTACTCGCCGGTGCGGGTGTCGATCTTGATCTTGTCGCCGGGGTTGACGAACAGGGGGACCTTGATCTCGGCGCCGGTCTCCAGGGTGGCGGGCTTGAGCACGTTGTTGGTGGCGGTGTTGCCGGCAAAGCCGGGGTCGGTCTCGGTGACCTCCAGATCCACAAAGTTGGGGGGCTCCACGCCGAACACGCTGCCCTTGTAGGACATCACCTTGCAGGTCATGTTCTCCTTGACAAACTTAAAGCTGTCGCCCAGCAGGTCCTTGCCGATGGGGATCATGTCAAAGGTTTCGGGGTCCATAAAGTAGTACAGGTCGCCGTCGCTGTAGCTGTAGTCCATGTCCTTGCGCTCCACGAAGGCCTGCTCGAACTTGGCGGTGGGGTTAAAGGAAGTCTCGGTCACGCCGCCGGTGATGACGTTTTTCATCTTGGTGCGGACAAAGGCTGCGCCCTTACCGGGCTTGACATGCTGGAACTCCACCACCTGCATGACCTTGCCGTCCATCTCGAAGGTCACGCCGTTGCGGAAATCGCTGGCGGAAATCATTGGCATAGGAATCATCCTCCGTTGTTTATCAATTTATTTGCGGATAGCTGACTTATTTTACCCTATTTTTTCCCGCTTGACAAGGGGTTTGACAGAAAAAGCTATATTGTGTATAATAAATTCGCCTCTCAGCCAGAGAGGATACAGAAGGTGCGCTGTTACATAAGGCGGTTGGTCCACCGCTATGACCCCTGAGCAAAATCATTATGGGGGGAGGTGGATGCAGATGTGGAAAAGACGTATTGCTGCGATGCTCCAGATTTTGGCGTACTTAGCGGCCATTTCATACGTTATGACCATAGATGCGTGTTAGCCGCCCGGCTGGTACCCGAGCGGCTAACGTAATTTAGCTGAACATGTGGGCCAACTGCTGTATCAGTGCCCTTCTGTCTTTATTATACGGATTTTTTCCGCCTTGTCAAGTGTGACAGGGCGATTTTTTTACAGCCCCAGCACCACGCGGTACATCATGACGAAGTGGGCGATGCTGCCCAGCAGGATAAACACATGGAAGATCTCGTGGCAGCCAAAGCGGGGATTGTCTCTCCCCGGCCATTTAACGGCATAGAGCACCCCGCCCGCGGTGTACAGCAGCCCGCCGGCCAGCAGCCAGAAGAAGCCCTCAGCAGGCAGGGCGCGGTAAATGGGCACGATGGCGAAGATGGCCAGCCACCCCATGAAAAGATAGATAGCGCTGGTGAGCCACCGGGGGATGGACAGCTTGGCGATGGTGAGCGCTGTTCCGGCTGCGGCAAGGGTCCAGACGGCGATAATCAGGGGGATGCCGCCGGCATTGCGCAGCACGGTGAGACACAACGGGGTGTAGCTGCCGGCGATGAGCAGGTAAATGGAGCAGTGATCGTATTTCCGCAGAGCCAGCCGCGCCGGGACGGAGACGTTGAGGCAGTGATAGAGGGTGCTGGCGGTGTAGAGGCAGACCATGGACAGGCCGTAAACGGCGAACAGCCCGAACAGCAGCCATTTGCCCAGGAGGGCCGACTGAGTGAGCAGGGCGGCGGTGCCCGCTGCGGCCAGGACCGCTCCCAGCCCGTGGGTAATGGCCGACCAGGGCCGCAGACCGTCGTAGGGGTCCCGGACCTCGCGGCGGCGGGGCTTGGGCGCGATGAGTGGGGCGGAAACCGTTATGGCATTGGCGCGCATAGGACACAGCTCCTTTCTAAAAACAGAGGATATCAGTTCTTCTAAAATACAGTGTATCCTAAAACGGGGAAAATATCAATATATAATATGACCAAATATAATAATAAAAATTATATTAGGAGATATAAAATAATTTGAAAGTGCTCTGTGGGGCAAAGTATTGTACACGGGGGAAAAGAGTGGTATAATAAAATGATACGGCTTATTTTGCTGAAAATACATGGGAAAAGGGGCATACTGCTATGACCTACAAAGAGGAATTCATCACCTTTATGGTGCGCTCCGGCGTGCTCACCTTTGGGGACTTTACCACCAAGTCGGGACGGAAGACCCCCTATTTTGTCAACACCGGCAACTACAAAACCGGCGCCCAGGCCGCCAAGCTGGGGGACTACTACGCCGCCTGTATCCAGGAGAGCCTGCCCGAGGGGATCGACTGTCTGTTTGGCCCGGCCTACAAGGGCATCCCCCTGGCCGTGTCCGCTGCCGCCTCGCTGTACCGCAATTACGGCCGGGACCTGCCCTACTGCTTCAACCGCAAGGAGGCCAAGGACCACGGCGAGGGGGGCTCCATGGTGGGGTACAAGCCCCAGGACGGGGACCGGGTTGCCATCATCGAGGACGTGGTCACCGCCGGCACCGCCGTCCGGGAGTCCATTGAGCTGTTCAAGCATGTGGCCAAGGTGGATATGAAGGCCCTCTTTGTCTCGGTGGACCGGATGGAGCGGGGCACCCGCAGCTGCTCCACCCTGGACGAGCTGCGCCAGGACTTCGGCATCCAGGTCTTCCCCATTGTCACCGTGCGGGAGGTGATTTCCTTCCTCCACAACAACCCGGTGGACGGAAAGATATACATCGACGACGATCTGAAGGCCAAAATGGAGAGCTACCTGGCTGAATACGGGGCGAAGGCATGAACTTCATCGACCGGGCCCTGGCCCAGGGAGATGGCCTCACCCCGGACGATTTCCTCCAGGCTATGGCGGATATCTACAAGGAGCCCCAGGTCTGGCAGGCGCTGGACCGATACCCCCAGTACGTCCGGGATGTGATTTACATCATTGACTACGACACCGAGGTACAGATGGAGGGGCTGGACGCCTGTGCGGCCAGCCCCCGGGCGGAGCAATATATTCGAGCCCTGCTGAACTGCGGGGCGGTCGCTGAGGCGGAGCTTTTAAAGCGGGCGAAGGCCCTTGCGGACAGCGACCCCAGCTATGAGGACGAGGCGTTTGACGCCGAAATGGAGGCCCTCTCCCGCCGGATTGCCCTCAACCAGGACTATGAGGGGTTTTGGGACCTGGTGCGGGGGTATATTGAGCGGTCTCAAACGTGAGAAAAGGAGTTGAGCGGCCATGGCGGAGAAAAAGAGACCCGTCCACACCGGCCACCGCCAGCGGGTGCGGCAGGAATTTCTGACCCGGGGGATTGAGGGCTGGCCCGACCACCGGATCCTGGAGCTGATTTTATTTTTTGCCATTCCTCAGGGGGATATGAACCCGCTGGCCCACGAGCTGGTCGACCGCTTCGGCTCTCTGTCCGGCGCGCTGGACGCCCTGCCCGAGGAGCTGACGAAGACGCCTGGAATCGGGGAGTACACGGCCACCCTGCTGAAGCTGTTCCCCGCGGTGCTGGGCCGGTATATGGCGGAGCGCACCGCCCCGGGACAGATCATCCACACCACGGCGGAGGCGGGCCATGTGCTGGCCCCCTACCTCTACGGCGCCCGGAACGAGATGATCTACATCCTGTGCCTGGACGCCAAGGAGAAGCTCCTGGGGGTGAAGCGGCTGTCAGAGGGGAACCTCCACAACTCCGATGTGACCATCCGCAGGGCGGCGGAGGAGTGTATGGCGCTGCGGGCTACCTTCTGCTACCTGGCCCACAACCATGTCAGCGGCGTGGCCCTGCCCTCTCCGGCGGATATGAACACCACCGATGTGGTCCGCTCCGCCCTGGCCCCTCTGGGGGTGCGGCTGGTGGACCACCTGGTCTTTGTGGACGGCGACCTGGTGTCCATCCGGGAGACGGCGGCCTCGGGCAGGGGAGGCTATCAGATGGTCTATCCCCGCCTGGAATGAAAAATTTGTTCGATTGACCCTTGATATGGAACGTCGGTTCTGATATAATATGATGCGCCAGCAAAGTTTGATTGACCTGAGGTGACGGTTATGCCTAAATTTGAAGTGGTATCGGAATATACGCCCAGCGGCGACCAGCCGGAGGCCATCGACGCTTTGTCCAACGGCATCGAGATGGGGCTTGACGAGCAGACCCTGCTGGGGGTCACCGGCTCGGGCAAGACCTTCACCATGGCCAAAATTATTGAGAAGGTGCAGCGGCCCACCCTGGTGCTGGCCCACAACAAGACTCTGGCCGCCCAGCTGTGCGCCGAGTTCAGGGAGTTTTTTCCCAACAACGCGGTGGAATACTTTGTCAGCTACTACGATTACTACCAGCCAGAGGCCTACATCCCTCACACCGATACCTTTATTGAGAAGGACTCCTCCGTCAATGAGGAGATTGACCGCCTGCGGCTGTCGGCCACCGTCTCTCTGCTGGAGCGGCGGGATGTGATAGTGGTCTCCTCGGTGTCCTGCATCTACGGCCTGGGCGAGCCGGAGGATTTCGGCAAGCTGATGGTCTCTCTCCGGGTGGGCGCCCGGCTGGAGCGGGACGAGCTTTTGAAAAAGCTGGTAGCCATCCGCTATGAGCGCAACGACATCGCCTTTGAACGCAACATGTTTCGGGTCCGGGGGGACACAGTGGAGGTCTGGCCCGCCTACTGGAAGGACACCGCCATCCGGGTGGAGTTCTTCGGGGATGAGATCGACCGCATCTCTGAGATTAACGTGGTCACCGGTTCCCCGATCCGGCGGCTGAACAATATCCCCATTTGGCCCGCCACCCACTATGTCACCCCCAAGGACAAGATGGACGCCGCCATTCAGGAGATCTATCAGGAGATGGAGGCGCGGGTGGCCTTTTTTGAGCAAGAGGGCAAGCTCATCGAGGCCCAGCGCATCAAGCAGCGCACCCTCTACGACATCGAGATGATGCAGGAGCTGGGCTACTGCTCCGGCATCGAGAACTATTCCCGGGTCATTGAGGGCCGGCCGGTGGGCTCCCCCCCCAACACCCTCATGGACTACTTTCCCAAGGATTTCGTCCTGTTTATCGACGAGAGCCATGTCACCCTGCCCCAGGTCCGGGCCATGTACAACGGCGACCGGGCCCGAAAGACCACCCTGGTGGACTACGGCTTCCGCCTGCCCTGCGCCTTCGACAACCGGCCTTTGAAATTTGAGGAGTTCGAGAAGCGGGTCAACCAGATTGTCTACGTCTCCGCCACCCCCGGGGAGTATGAGCGCACCCGGTCGGGGCAGATCGTGGAGCAGGTGATCCGGCCCACCGGCCTGCTGGACCCGGTGATTGAGGTCCGCCCGGTGGAGGGACAGATTGACGACCTGATCGGGGAGATCAACACCCGCACCGCCCGGAACGAGCGGATCCTGGTGACTACCCTCACCAAGCGGATGGCCGAGGACCTCACTACCTACCTCCAGGGGGCGGGGATCAAGGTGCGGTATATGCACCACGACATCGACGCCATGGAGCGGATGGAGATTATCCGGGACCTGCGGCTGGGCACCTTCCACGTGCTGGTGGGCATCAACCTGCTGCGGGAGGGTCTGGACCTGCCGGAGGTGTCGCTGGTGGCTATCCTGGATGCCGACAAGGAGGGCTTCCTGCGCAGTGAGACCTCCCTAATCCAGACTATAGGCCGGGCCGCCCGAAACGCCCAGGGGATGGTGGTCATGTATGCCGATGCCATTACGCCCTCCATGCGCCGGGCCATCGACGAGACGGAGCGCCGCCGGGAAAAGCAGGACGCCTTTAACAGGGCCCACGGCATCGTCCCCAAAACGGTTATTAAGTCGGTGCGGAACCTGATGAGCATTGCCGCCGGCGAGGACACCGCCGAGCGCCGGGGAGAGGTCCAGGGCCTTACCAAGCAGCAGAAGGCGGAGCGGATTGCAAGGCTGGAGAAGGAGATGCGGGAGGCTGCCAAGATGCTGGAGTTCGAGCTGGCCGCCGCCCTGCGGGACCAGATTATCGAGCTTCGGGGGAAATAGCGCTGTGCTGTTTGTGTAGGGCGTGACCACTGGGCACGCCGGCTTGTGTGCGTATGCCGTAGGGGAAAACGGCGCGCCGGGTCGTCGCGCCCTACGCCAGGAGACTGGACAATGATGCCGATTTGAGAAACGATAGGGGGAAATCCCATGGGCGGTTTGATTATTGTGGTCCTGTGGCCGATGGTTCTGCCAGTGGCAATCTTGCAGTTTTTGGGCTTTGCCCTGCCCCTCATAGCCCCTATCCTGCTGGGCTTGAATATCGCCGGATTGACAGGACTGCTCCTGGTTCGCTGGCTGTGGAAGCGGAGCGGCGCCATGGGCTGGGCCTATATCGACGCCCAGCCCGGCTGGAAACGCACCCTCCTGCGCGTCCTGCGGTGGGGCCTGTGGGTCTGCATCGCCTGGGAGGCCCTGCTGGCTGCCTTTTTCGGGGCCTACCTGATTTGGGGAACGTGAATGGGATGAGGGACCAATTTCTTGACCCGCCGAAACGGAAACAAAACCGCTTGCAGGGCTATGATTACGGCCGGCCGGGATGCTATTTTATTACGATTTGCGCCAACGAACGGGCAGAATTTTTCTGGGACGCCGCCGCAATGCGTTCTGTAGGGGCGGATATTATCCGCCCGTTTTCACCAACGCTATCCCAATATGGATATTTTGTTGAAAGGGCAATTCGAGAAATTCCCCAACATTATACCGGCGTTTTGGTTGATAAATATGTGGTTATGCCAAATCATGTTCATATGATTCTTTCATTAGCGCATAGAAGCGGGCGGATAATATCCGCCCCTACAAAAGCGATACCCACCATTGTAGGGCAGATGAAACGTGCGGTATCAAAGATGGCCGGTTTCCCCATTTGGCAAAAAGGTTACCACGACCACATCATCCGCAGCGAGGCGGATTACCGGCGGATATGGGAGTATATCGATACAAACCCGGCCAAGTGGCGGGAAGATTGTTATTACAAGGAAGGTAAATGAGGTATGGCAAAGCAGAAAGAGGAAAAGACCAATGTGATGCGGGTTCTGGAGCAAAAGGGCGTCTCCTACGCCGCCCACGCCTACGACCCGGAGGCCGGGCTGGACGGGGTGAGCGTGGCCCAGCAGCTGGGACGGGACCCGGAGACGGTGTTCAAAACGCTGGTGGCCCGGGGGGCCTCCGGGGGACTGTATGTGTTCGACATCCCGGTGGGGGACAGTCTGGACCTGAAAAAGGCGGCCAAGGCGGTGGGGGAGAAGTCCGTCGCTATGATCCACCAGAAGGAGCTGCTGCCCCTGACGGGCTATGTCCACGGGGGCTGTTCCCCGGTGGGGATGAAGAAGCAGTACCCCACCGTCTTCCACGAGACGGCGGAGATTATCGACACTATCCTGGTGTCAGCCGGGAAGATCGGCTTTCAGGTGGAGCTGAACCCCGCCGCCCTGATGGAGCTGGTGGGCGGGACCGCCGCCGACCTGACTGTTTAAAAGGAGGGGAGCCGTGGGAGAGAAATGGGAGGAGATGTCCCTGCTCCGGCGAATCCTGGTGGTCATTCTGGCCGTGATGATTGTGGGCTTTGGCGCCGCCACCCTGATTGCAGGCGGGCAGAAGGGGATTGAATACCGGGATACCCTGCTCCGCCTTACCCAGGAGGGAGAGGTCCGCCGGTACGCCGGCAGGTTGGACTGGAAGAGGACGGAATTTACCGTCTGCCCCGGCAGGACAGTGGAATACCGCTGGGGAGATGAGGCTTACGGCCCCTACCAGATAGTGGAGGATCCCGCCGCCGCCCCCGAGTACTACATGACGGGTCTGGAGATTTACCAGGATGGCAAGCAGGTCTTCCGGGGCGGCTATAAACCCAGCGGGTCATGGCTTGTGCTGTACAGTGAGGACGGCGAGCCCTTTGGCATGGTGGATTTCACCGTCAGCGCAGGCGGGAAGACCTACGATTCCAACGGAAAGGAGCTGACAGCGCGGGACCTCCATGCGCCCGATCTGTCCACCGTTGCCAGGCTGGCGATGGACGAGCCGGAGCTGACCCACCGGGGGCATTTTGGCCTGTACCTGCTGGTGACCCTGCTGGCGGCCTTCAACATATTCCAGATTTGTTACCCAGAGCTTATGTTCCGCTGGAGCATCATGTGGCATGTCCAGGACCCATACGCGGCGGAGCCCTCGGATTGGTACATCCTGATGGAACGGATCGAGTGGGTTGTTTTGACAGGGGTGGTGGCCGTGCTGTATTGGGCGGCCCTGACAGTGATTGATTAGGAGGAGAACGATGGCAAGCAGTCCTGAATTTGTCAGCTACATCTGTGAACAGTTAGACGGTCTGGGAGCGGTCCGTTTTCGGAAAATGTTTGGGGAATATATGGTATACCTCAACGACAAGCCGGTTGTCATTGTCTGTGACGACCGGCCCATGGTGAAGATGCTGCCCTGTCTGGAGGAGCTTTTGCGAGACCGCCCCACCGAGCCCCCCTATGAGGGGGCCAAGCCCCACTACCTCCTGGACCCCGACGACCGGGAGACCCTGCGGGAGGCGGTGCGTCTGGCTGAGGAGGTCACCCCGCTGCCCAAGAAGAAGGCCCCGAAAAAGAAGGAGGCCGCCCCGGCGGAGGGGCCGGTGCCCTGGGATATTGCCTGGCCCGCCCACGCCAAGCCGGAGCTGCGAGACATCGACCGCTGGGTGGACAGTCCATTGTTTGTCAACCTTCAAACCTGGATGGTTGACACATACGGACTGGCCCCCTCGGTGGAGTTCAGCAAGTGCTCCATGGACCGGGGGTGGAACCTCAAGTATAAGAAGGGGAGCAAGGCCCTGTGCGCGCTCTATGTCCGG
>JAAWEX010000029.1 GCA_022794495.1 Lawsonibacter sp.
GTGTACTCGGCACGGTAGCCCACGGTCACGCCGTTGGCCTCGAAGCCGGGGGTGCCGGTGAAGGTCACCATCTCGGTGCGCAGAGCATTCAGCGCCATCTGTGCCACCTGGTTACGGGTCAAGACGGGCGGAATTGGGTAAAGTGTGCGGAAAAATGCGGTTAAATATGAAAACGCCCCGGATTCTATCACAAAATCTGGGGCGTTTGCCGCTTCTTACAGTTCTTGAGTCAAGAGGAAAGTCAAGGGGGGTTAACGGCTTAAAGCCTGAAAAGAATCTCGATACCTTTTAGGAGAAAACCCGTAACGCGCCCGGAACAGCTGGTGAAAGTATCTCAAATTACTGTAGCCCACCGCCTCCGCAACTTGATCCACACGCATCCTTGTATTTTTCAACAGGTATGCCGCCTGGCTGATCCGCTTTTCCTGCAGGTGTTCCGTGTAGGACTTCCCTGTCCACTGCTTAATCTGCCGGGAGAGCCAGGCCAGGTCGTAGTGCAGCAGCTGAGCCAGCTCGGTCAGGCTTCCGTCCCGATAATCCTCCTCGATATACCGGAAGATGCGTGTGAGGGTTTTGTCCCGTTCAGAGGCATAAATCAGGTGATCGGCGTGGTTAATCAGGTGCATCAGGAGCAGGCCCATGGTGGTCTGGTTGAGGCCGTGCTTATTGGGGACGTTATAAATCAGCGTCCACAGCAGGTTCTCCACCAGATTTTGGATCGGGAGTATGTGGGAGACCTTAAAATACAGGTAATTGGAATTCTGGCGGTTCAGGCTGTCCACAATAAACTTCCTCAGCGGGGTCTCCTCCTCGTCCAGCATCTCCAGGGCCTTGTCAAAAAAAGAGGGCTGGATGATAAAGTTGACCGCCAGGTCGTCCGCGCCGGCCGGCAGAATCTCCTGGATGGCCCCCTGTCCCAAGAACAGCAGCTCCCCCTGCTGAAGCTCAATTTTCACCCCGTTGGCGATATGGGTGGTTTTCCCCTGACACATATACACCAGCTCCACATAGTCGTGGGTGTGGGCTGAGAAGTGGACAAAGCGGGTGTGGGGGCGGATAGTAATCAGCTTTCCGCTGTCCAGAAGCTTTTTTGCGTTAATCACGCTGCCAGTCCGCTCGATATAGAGGTTCCAGTCAATGGCGCCGCTGCCGTCTAGGATGGACCGCTCCTCCGCGGTGATGGGCCGCAGCCGGTCCAAAATCGCCTGATCTATCATAGCCGCCGCCGGGCGGGCCCGGCCCTCCTCTCTATGGGGCTGCGTCCAGTATATCAGGTTCTTCCCCGGCCCGCAATACAAATCAGGATACTTTCTTACACAAACACAGCCCCTTCCATCTCTCCCGTTTTCCTGTATAATTCAAGTATCACAGTAAAAGCAGGTGAAAGTATGCGATACTGCCTTGCCATTGACATCGGCGCGTCCTCCGGCCGTCACATTGTGGGCTGGAAGGAGGGCGGGCAGCTGCGGACAAAAGAGGTATACCGGTTCCCCAACCGCGCTTTGACGCAGGGCGGGCATCTGGTCTGGGATGTGGAGGGGCTGCTGGCCTCGGTGGAGACGGGCATTGAACAGGCCCTGGAGGAGTTTCCGGAGATGAGCAGCCTGTCCATCGACACCTGGGGAGTGGACTATGTACTTATGACAGGGGACCGGGCGCGTTTCCCCTGCTTCTGCTACCGGGATAGCAGAACGGCGGAGGCGGTTGACCAGGTCCATGAGCGGATACCCTTTTCTCAGCTCTACCGGCGCACCGGCATCCAGTTCCAGCCCTTCAATACGCTCTATCAGCTCTATGCCGACCAGATGGCGGGGCGGCTGGAGGGGGTTACGGATTTCCTGATGCTCCCCTGCTGGCTGATGTACCGGCTGTGCGGAGCGAAGGTTCACGAGTACACCAACGCCACCACCGGCGGCCTGGTCAGCGCCGGTACTGGAGAGTATGACCTGGAGCTTGTCCGCGCACTGGGTCTGCCTGAAGGGCTGTTCCCCAAGCTGGAGCGGCCGGGGACCGTGATCGGACAATACAGAGGCATGGATGTGATCCTATGCGCCACCCACGACACCGGCTCCGCAGTGGAGGGCATCCCCATGGCGGAGAACGCCCCCTATATCTCCTCCGGCACCTGGAGCCTGCTGGGCGTGAAGACAGACAGGCCCCTGACCGGCCGGGAGAGCGAGCTGGCTAACTGGTCCAACGAGGGGGGCGTGGACTGCAACCGCTACCAGAAGAATATTATGGGCATGTGGATTGTCAACCGCCTTCGGGACGAGCTGTGCCCTGAGAAGTCTTTTGGAGAAATTGTGGCCGAGGCGGAGGCCAGCGCTTTTCCGGGGACTGTGGACGCCAACGCCGGCGGGTTTCTGGCCCCGGACAGCATGAAGGACGCCTTTGACGAGGCCTTGCCCCAGCGGCCTCAGGCTGTGGGCGGCTACTTCCGCTGCGCCTACCGCTCCCTGGCCCTGAGCTACCGGAACGCCATCCGGGAGCTGGAACGCCACACAGGCCGGACCTATGAGAAGCTGTACATCGTGGGCGGCGGGGCCAAAAACCAGTTTCTCAACCGGCTGACCGCCGAGCTTACCGGAAAAGAGGTCGTGGCCCTGCCCATCGAGGCCACGGCCCTGGGGAATCTGAACATCCAATTTCAATACTGGGAGGAAACGAAATGAGCTACAAGGAAGCGAAGGAAAAATACGCCGCCTATGGCGTGGATGCTGAGGCCGCCATGGAACGGCTGCAAGCCGTACCCATCTCCCTCCACTGCTGGCAGGGGGACGACGTCCGGGGCTTTGACACCGACCCCTCCAAGCCCCTGACCGGCGGCATCCAGACCACCGGCAGCTACCCCGGCCGGGCCCGCACCCCCGGAGAGCTGATGGCCGACATCGACCAGGTGCTGCGGCTGATCCCCGGAACGCCCAAGCTGAACCTCCACGCCAGCTATGCGGTCTTCAATGAGGAAAACGGCGGCTGGGTGGACCGGGACAAGCTGGAGCCCAAGCACTTTAAGCCCTGGGTGGACTTCTGCCGGGCGCGGGGCCTGGGCTGCGACTTCAACCCCACCTTCTTCTCCCACCCCAAGTGCGACCCCCTCACCCTGGCCTCTCCCAATGAGGAGACCCGCCGGTTCTGGGTGGACCACGGCAGGGCCTGCATCCGCATCAGCCAGTACCTGGCCCAGGAGCTGGGGGATAGCTGCACCATGAACATCTGGACCGGCGACGGCTTTAAGGACATCCCCGCCGACCGCATGGGCCCCCGGATGCGCTACCGCCAGTCCATCGACGAGATTCTCTCCGAGCCCTACGACTTCCGGCTGGTGAAGCCCTGTGTGGAGAGCAAGGTCTTCGGCATCGGGGTGGAGGCCTACACCGTGGGCAGCGCCGAGTTTGCCCTGAGCTACGCCGCCATGAATAAGGAGCGGTGCATCCCCCTGCTGGACAACGGCCACTACCACCCCACCGAGGTGGTCAGCGACAAGATTCCCGCCCTGCTGGCCTTCTTCCCGGAGATTGCCCTCCACGTTACCCGCCCTATCCGCTGGGACAGCGACCATGTGGTCCTCTTCGACGACGAGACCCGGGAGATCGCCCGGGAGATTGTCCGCTGCGGCGGCCTGGACGGCCGGGTCCACATCGCCCTGGACTACTTCGACGCCTCCATCAACCGCCTGTCCGCCTGGGTGACAGGCTACCGCAACACCCAGAAGACCCTGCTCTTCGCCCTGCTCCAGCCCAACGGAGCGTGGAAGGAGCTCCAGGACCAGGGCCGGTTTACCGAGCTGATGGTGGCCCAGGAGGAGATAAAAACCCTGCCCTTCGGAGACGTCTGGGAGGAGTACTGCCGCCGCTGCGGAAAACCGGCGGACGGCCAGTGGATGGGCCAGGTCCAGGCCTATGAACAAGCTGTTTTGGAGGAGAGAGTATGAAGGATATTCTAAGCGCGCCCTTTATGGAAGAGATGGTCCGCACCACAGCAAATATGTACCGCCACGGCTGGGATGAGCGCAACGGAGGCAATATCAGCCTGATGCTGGACCAGGAGCAGGTGCTGGCGTATCTGGGCGGACAGGTCCTGCGCACCATCCCCACCGGCTTCTCCGCGCCCGAGCTGGAGGGGAAGTATTTTCTGGTCACCGGCACGGGAAAATACTTCAAAAATGTGGAGTACGCGCCGCAGACCAACCTGGGTCTCGTCCGCCTCACCGAGGGCGGAACCCAGGCCCAGCTGCTCTGGGGCTTTTCTGACGGCGGCAGCTTTACCTCTGAGTTCCCCGCCCATATGATGAGCCATGTGGCCCGGCAGAAGGCCAACCCGGCCAACCGGGTGGTGATGCACTGCCACCCGGTCAACCTGCTGGCCATGACCTATGTCCACAGCCTGGACGAGCGGGCCTTTACCCGTACCCTGTGGCAGATGTGCACCGAGTGCATCGTGGTCTTCCCTGAGGGGGTGAACGTGCTGCCCTGGATGCTCTGCGGCACCAACGAGATCGGCCGGGCCACGGCGGAGAAGATGTCCACCGCCCGGCTGGTGGTCTGGGCTCAGCACGGCATCTACGGCGCCGGCAGAGACCTGGACGAGACCTTCGGACTCATCGAGACGGCGGAGAAGGCCGCCGAGGTCTACATGAAGATCGCCCACCTGCCCTGGATTAACACCATCACCGATGAACAGCTCCACCTGCTGGAGAAGCGGTTCAATGTTCAGGCACGCCCCGGCTTTTTGGACTGATTACAGCAAAATGGGACCCCGCCCATTCGGACGGGGTCCCATTTTGCTACATTTTGAGGAGCTTGACCTGCTCCAGCAGGCCGTAGGGATGGAGGACATAGTCCGGGGTGTACAGCGCCCCCTCGGTGCGGAAGTCCGCCCAGCTGATCCGGGTGCAGCCGGTGTACTTCTGGTGGAGCGGCCCGAAGAGATTCCTGGGACTGCCCACCAGCCGCAGGTCGATGGCGTTTTCCCGGTCCTCCAGGAAGGGGGTGAGGTCCAGGGTGTTGTATCCATTTCCGAACAGGTGGCCGGCGGTCCGGCCGTTTACCACCACCTGAACCAGGGCGGCGGAGTGGGCCCCCAGCGCCAGGATAACCCTCCCGTCCTCCCGGCGGTGGCCCGGGGCGGAGAAGTGGTAGACCATCTCCCCGCAGTAGTGGGGGTAGCCCTGGAGGCACCAGTCTCCCAGGCGGAGGGCATCCCCCTCCCGGACGATCTCCCGGTTTCCGTTCACGGCAAAATCGCCGATGACGAAGAGGTCCTCCAGCTCCATATGGCCCCGGTAGGTCCCCCGGATCTGAATGACATTTTCCCCGGGCTTCAGCTGGGGCAGCGTCAGCGTCTGGAGGGCCTTGTCCACATACCAGCCGCCGTCCCTCTGGCAGGGGATGCCGTTGCACAGTGCCTCCAGTCCCTCGGGGAACTCCATGGCCAGCCGGCAGGGCCCGTCCGGCTCCTCCCGGACGGAGAAGGTCAGCCGCAGTTCAAAGGGAGTCCCCGCCTTTTTCTTCTCCTCCTCCACCCACAGATAGCGCATGGGCGCGCCGTTGTAATAGACCTGCTGCATCCCCAGTGCCGCTCGCATCTCCCGCTGGGCCCGCCACAGGTCCATCTCCGGGGAGAGGGGGGAGCCGTTCAGACTGTAGGAGCAGCGGTCCAGCACCAGGGCATTTGGCATGGTCCTGGTGAAGGGGGCGGTGGGGCCCAGGACGGCGAAGAGATTTTCGCTGCGGTGGGGGTGGGCGTAGGGGTACGCCTGGGGGACGCTCTCCCCCGCCCCGCCGGCCCGGAGGAAGTAGACCCTGCTGTAGGCCGGAGGCAGGGTGTCCGCAAACAGGACGCCTCCCTTTGACCGCTCTGCGGACAGGGGCCGAAATTCCCCCGTCCAGGGGTCGTACTCCGTCACCTCATAGGGATCCGGGAGGGCGATTTTCACCCAATGGGCCTTGTCTCTGTCGTGGTTCACCGCAAAGAGCAGGCGGTCCTCCCCCACCTGGCGGAACATGGCCAGGATATCACCGGCCTCCCGGTCCAGGCGGCCGGTGATGGAGAAGGGCCGGGGGCAGAGGGCGTCCAGCGCGGCCAGCAGCTCCTGGCAGGTATCCGCCCTGGAAAACCGGTACTGGTCGAAGAGCGCCCCCGCCCGGCTGCCGGGCCGGCCCTCGGTCAGCTCAGGCAGGTCCCCCATCCAGATCAGCCGGCCTCCGCCCCTCAGATACTCCTCCAGCAGTTCCACCGTGGACCGGAACAGGGAGCACACTCTGGGCACGATGACGGTGGTGTAGCGCCCCTGGCCCACAGTGAGGACGCCGCCCACCGCCCGGCCAATCTCGGCCAGGATGGTCTCGTCGCCAAAGTCGAAGTCCCGGTGGTTCCGGGTGAGCGCCTCGGCCAGCCGGTTGCAGGCGTCCCCCTCCTCGTTGAGGGCGGTGATGTGGGGGTCGGTCCATCCGGTATTCATGTCCACCCGGGACAGGTCCTCGCCGGGGGCGCTGGCGCACTTGGTCCACAGGGAGGAGATGGGGTGAATGACCAGAATCTCCCGGACCGGCCTGCCCGCTGTGGTGCAGGCGGCCAGGCGGGCGAAGTAGTCCTCCATCAGCCGGTCATACTGCCAGGAGGGGTTTTGGTAGTTGAACACCGGCGGGTAATCCCGCTTCCGGCACCCGGCGATGGAGTAGAGGGCCATGTGCTGACACCGCCGGGTCACCCCCATGACAAACTGCCAGTCCCCCAGCCACTTCTGCCCCTCGAAGTCGAGCTCCCACCCGGTACAGCCGTAGGTCTCGGAGAGTACCGTCTTCCGGCCGTACTGGTTGGCCACGCTGGTGCACTGCCGGACGGTGAGGTACTCTCTGGCCTGCTCCCCCAGGATGTCGATGCCGGGGCAGTGGAGGTAGCGGTACTGGGGCATACCCGCGCCGCACACCCGGATATGGTAGCCCAGGTCGTTCTCGTAGAGCAGGTGGCCGGTGAGGGCCAGGCCCTGGGCCTCGCACCAGTCAAAGAGCTGCTTCATATACCGCTGGCCGAACAGCTCTGACAGGGTGCGCCAGTAGTCGTGGCGGATCATAGCGCTGTCCGGGCCGTCGAAGAAGAGCAGGGGGAGGTACGCCTCCGGGGCGTAGCCCCGCCTGCGGGCAAATTCTTCCCCAAAGTCCTCCGTCCAGGGCAGCCAGGGCCGACCCTGGGTGAACTGGCTGAAGAAATCGCAGAAATTGGGCTCGTCGGTGAAGAAGCCCTTGACTGCGGAGCCAAACCTTGCGGAAAAGCGGGCCCGGTACTTCTCGTGGGTGAGGGCGATAAACTCCTTTACGGCGCCGGCGCTCAGGTTGTCGCTGGGGGCGGAGCCGCTGTACCACTCGCTGGTCCCGGAGCGCTCCTGGCGGAGGACCAGCAGGGTATCGCCGCTGCCGAAGCGCGAAATAGTTTGTCCGTCCAGCTCCACCCGGCAGGTCATGACCACGTCCTCCCCCAGGTTCGGGGTGTCAGAGCAGGGGACGGCCTCCAGGGTCAAAGCCTTGGCGGTGTTTTGTGCCGGGTCAGCCGCAGCCACCATCCCTCCGGCGCTGCCGGAAGGCCATTTGTCCTCGTCGTAGATCCAGAGCTCCAGGCCGGCCTTCTCCGCCTCGTCCACACAGACGGACACGTCCTCCATCCACTCCTCTGAGAGATAGGGGGTCTCCAGCCCCTCCCGCGAGTGGATGAAGCAGCCCCCCAGCCCCTTCTCCGCCATATCCCGGAGCTGGGCGGCCAGCTCTGCCTGGTCCATTCTGCTGTTCCAGCCCCAGAAGGGGGCGCTGCGCAGGGCGCTGCCCGGCGCGTTCAGCTGCCGGCACAGCGCTTCAAGTTCACGGTGTTCCATAAAAATTCTCCTTGGTCCAATGAAAAAGGCCTTTTCATGACAGAAAAGGCCTTTTCCTAACATTAGTTTCCGTCAGACTGGGGCGGTTACACGCCGTGCATCAGGTTAGGCAGGAACATAACGATGGGCTCGCAGTAGGTACACAGGAAAAGCAGGGCGATCATGATAATCACCATGGGCAGAATTTCCTTGATTACCCCGGCGATCTTGGTCTTGCCCAGGCCGGACACGATGAACAGCAGCATGCCGAAGGGAGGGGTGGACAGGCCGATCATCATGTTCAGGCAGATGACCACGCCAAAGTGGACCAGGTCGATGCCGAAGGCCTTGACCAGGGGCAGCACCATGGGCACAAACACCAGCTGAATGGTGGACACGTCCAGCACGCAGCCCAGCAGCAGGAAGACGATATTCACCACCAGCAGGAAGATATACTTGTTGGGGCAGATGCCGGTGACGAAGGAGGCCACGGTGGCGGGGATTTTCTCCAGAGCCACCACATAGGAGAACAGGTAGGCGGAGCCGCACAGCAGAGCCAGGGTGGCGGTGTTAGAGGCGGTCTTCACCAGGATCACCTTCAGCTTCTCCCAGCCCAGGGAGCGGTACACCAGGAAACCGATGAGCAGGGCGTAGGCGGAAGCCAGAGCGCCGGCCTCGGTGGGGGTGCACACGCCGCCGTAGATGCCCCACAGCAGCAGGATGACGGTGAGCAGGGCGGGCAGGGCGATCAGGGTGGCCCGCAGGAACTGCCGCAGGCTCATGATAACGCCGGAGGGGTAATTGCGCTTGTGAGAGATAAAGAAGACATAGACCATCAGCAGCACGGCCAGCAGCACGCCGGGGACCATGCCGCCCATAAACAGCTTGCCCACCGAGGCGCCGGAGAGCATACCGTAGATGACCATGGGGATAGAGGGCGGGAAGATGGGGCCGATGGTGGCGGAGGCGGCGGTGATGGCGCAGCTGAACTCCGCGTCGTAGCCCTCCTTCTTCATCTGCTGAATCTCCATCAGGCCGATGCCCGAGGCGTCAGCGATGGCGGAGCCGGTCATGCCGGAGAAGATCAGGGAGATGAGCACGTTCACCTGGGCGGTGCCGCCCTTCATCCGGCCCAACAGGCCGTTGCAGAAGTTGAACATCTTATCCGTGATCTCTGACTCGTTGAGCACGTTGGCCATGAACACGAACAGCGGGGCGGCCAGCATGGTAAAGCCGGCGATCATATTGCCGGTGATAACGGTATACAGCGAGTTCAGGCGGTTGGGGTTGGCCACCAGGAAGTATACGATGGGGGCCACCATCATGGAAAACGAGATGGGCATACGGATGACGAAGCAGACCGCTAACGTCACAAACAGGACCAGGACTCCCCAGTTCATACGCTCGCCTCCTTACTGCCCGACGAGCTGGATCCCTTGTACTCGTCTATGGCTTTTTTGATGTTGATGGCGGAATATACAATGATATTCAGCAGCATCCAGAAAAACGGGGCGAAGGCCAATTTATAGGGCAGCTTTAAAACGCCCGTGATCTGCGTGCTGGCAAACAGCGCTTTCAGGCAGGGCTGGAAGCAGATGACCATAAGAATGGCCAATACTGCGTTATATACGAGCTTCATAGCCATTTTGGCAAAGGGGGACATCACGTCATAGACCAGGCTGAACACCACGTGCTCATCGTTCTCCATGGCCTTTCCGCAGCCGAAGAACATGATCCACATGTAGGCCAGGATCGCCACCTCATTGCCCCAGACAACAGACTTGCCGGCGACATACCGGTAGGCGACGGTGACGACAAAGCTGAAAAACAGCGCGAGGAACAGGATGCAGGGGAATAAGACTCCGAGAATGTTGTTTACTTTTTTTACGACATTTTTGAAAGCTTCCACTGGGCACACCTCCTCTGGCTTAGACCTTTGGGGACCGGACCGCCAGCCCCGGTCCCCAAAGCCTGTGTTAAGTTACGGATGAAAAACGCAGGGGGCTGTTACTTCGCAGCGTCCTGAATGGTCTGATACAGGTCCATATCCCAGTCCGCGGTCACGTCGGGATGATCGTCGTACCACTTGGACGCATAGTCCTTGAACTCGTTGATGTCGGGGTAGGTGACGGTGCAGTTCTTCTCCTTCAGGAAGTCCACACACTCGTTCTCCTGCTCGATGCGCTTGGTGTCGTTGAAGTCGCGGGCGGTCTCGATGGCGTCCATAACGGCCTGCTTCTGGGCGTCGGTCAGCTTGTTCCAGGTGTTGGTGTTGATGCAGGGCAGGATGGAGTCCACCACGTGGTTGGTGATGGCGAAGTAGGGAGCGACCTCATAGAAGGCGCCGTTGATGTCAGAGGGCAGGGGGTTGTCCTGGCCCTCGATGGCGCCGGTCTGCAGGGCGGTGTACAGCTCGGAGAAGGCCATGGAGGTGGGCTCGGCGCCCAGGGCGCGGCCCAGGTTCAGCCATGCCTCAGAGGAGGGCATGCGCAGCAGGATGCCGGTCATGTCGGCCTGCTTGTCGATCTGCTTGGTGCGGGTGTTGATCACGCGGGACCCCAGATAGAAGCCGTTCAGCGGGGTGATGCCGGTCTTCTCAGCGATGCGGGCATACATCTGCTGGCCAATCTCGCCGTTGAGGACGGAGGTCATGTGGTCATAGCTGGACCAGAAGTAGGCGGTGTTGATCATCGCGCACCACTCCAGACCGGCCTGGGTGGACAGGGTGGGGAAGGAGATATAGGCCATATCAGCGCCGCCGCCGTCCTGGCCCTGGTTGATGGCGTCCCACTCGTTCTCAGAGGAGAACAGGGTGCTGTCGGAGTAGACAGAGCAGGTGACGGAGCCGCCGGAGTACTCCTTCACCGCGTCGGCAAAGGTCTTCATAGCCATGCCGTGCCAGTCGGTGCTCAGGGCGTTGGCAGTGAAGATCAGCTCGATAGCGGGGTCGCCGGAGGCGTCGTAGCTGCCAGAGGCAGCGGGGGGATTAGAGGCAGCGGGGGGATTGGAGGCGGCGGGGGGATTGGACGCAGCGGGGGGATTGCTGCCGCCGCCGCAGGCGCACAGAGACAGGGCCATGCAGGCGGCCAACACGAGAGATAAGGTCTTTTTCATTTTGGTTCCTCCTAGATTTTGAGTTTATTTCATATCCCCAGGGGGGTATATGCGGGGCAATCAGGCGAAGAACGCCTTGCGGAACATATCCTCGCAGGCCTTGAACTGCTGGATCTCCAGAATCTTGCTGCTGGGGACCTTGGCCGGGTCCTTGCCCATAAGCAGCTCCTGGGGATCGCGGGTGCGGGTGACCAGAGACATGGGCACCCCGTCCAGGCACATGTGGTACTTGGCGTTGACAGGGTAAATCTGGCACTCCACCATGGATGCGGCCCCCAGGAAGTCCATCAGCTGCTGCACCTTGTCCTGCTTGTCGGCGTCGGCGAAGTGGTTCACCAGCCAGGCGTACAGGTCAGCGTGGAAGTTGGCCATCACGCCGGAGTAACCGGCCACGCCGTAGCGCATGCTCTCCAGAAGGGTGGCGGCGTTGGCGTTGAAAATCTTCAGCGGGGTGCCCTTCACCGCCTCGCACTTGGCCTTGAGCTGCTCCAGGTCGCAGCAGGTGTCCTTCAGGAAGGCAAATCTGCCCGTGTCGGCGCACCACTTCAGCAGCTCGGGGCTCAGTACGCGCTTATAGGGGTAGGGGCACTCGTAGACGCCAAAGCTGTCGGCCTTGATGTGGTCGATCAGATAGGCGATGCGCTCCTTGGCCACATCCTCGCTCTCCCCCTGGGCGGCAAACTGGTTGGAGATGAACACATAGGAGTCGGCGTTCATGTCGATGATGGCCTGGGCCTCTTCGATCTGATCCTCTACCTTCTCCGCCACGTGGCCGGACACCACAACGCCCATTCCCTTCTCGTGGCCGTGGTCAATGACGTATTTGGCCAGCTCATACCGCTCTTCCTTGGACAGGAAGAACATCTCGCTGGACTGGCAGACGGCAAAAATGCCGGTCACCTGGTGGTCAGCGTACCAGTCGATGATACCCTGCACCGCGGTATAGTCGATCTTATTGTCCTCGGTAAACGGGGTAATCATGACCGGCCATACGCCATTTTTGATTTCTTTCATTGCATCTACCTCCAAAAATAAGAACTTTTGATAGGATGACCACTCATCCCAATATCAAACATAGCAAACTGTGGTCTCAGGGCCTGTCCTCCCCGGGCTCCGCCCCCTCGGGCGGCTCCCGGTCCACCTGATTCATCAGGAAATACCACATCTGCTTCTTCTCGCCCACAAAGGGCATCGCAGGCCGCTGCCGGTTGTCCCGTTTCTCCTTTTCCACAAGCCTTTTCAGCAGCTTGGCCGGCAGGCCGTTTTGGTTCAGCTTCATCCTTCCCAGTCTGCCCGCACCTTTACCACGCACTTCCGGCAGGGGGCAGGCTTCCGGTCCACCGCGATGCCGGGGGCGTGGGCGTCTCCGGGCCAGAGGGCTGTAAAGCGGCGGCCGCTGAGGAGAATGGTGCTCAGGGGGCCGTGGTAGAACCAGATGTCTCCCTCCGGGCGGGCCTCCACCTCTTCGGTCATCTCCTCCAGGGGGCCGACGCCCATCTGCTCCTGGCCGGAGAGGAGGTACTGGATGTCGATGTATTTCCTGTGGGCCTCGGGGGTGTCGTTTTCCGGCTTTGTCTCGTAGCTCTGCAGCAGGATGAACAGGCGCTCTCCGTCGATCTCGTGGCGGCCGTCCTCCCACTGGGAAAAATCGGTGTCGCGCAGCAGCTCCAGTCCCCGCATCACGCCGGGATGGACGCCCCGATAGGCCTCCAGGTGATCCAATGTGTCATAAATCATAAATTTCCCTCTTTTCCACTCGTTTTTAGGGCTGGCAGGTAAAAAAAGGTTGCACAGCAGAACAAATCGTGATAAAATCAGGGTGATACCCCACCGGCTCCCGGGGTGCGAATAGCAGAATTCGACAGGCTATTTCTAAAACTTTTTGGTTATTATACCATATTCATATTCATGATGCGTTCAAAATTATACGAAGTGATTTTTTATAATTTTGGGAGGTGAGCACTGTGGCAAGCGGGCTGGCCAGCCAGGAAAAGCAGGAGGTAAAAAACCTGATCGACCCGTTTACCTGGGAGAAAAATAAGCGTATTATCACCCAGGAGGTCCATGGAATTCCCGGCCTGGGCAACTTCTCCTACCGAAAACAGCTGGAGTCGGACTCCCAGCCGGAGCTGCACTGCCACCTGGGCATGTGCGAGATTCACTGCGTGGTAAAGGGCCACTGGTCCACAAGCATCGTCTCTGGGGAAGAAATCCGCCGCTACCCGCTGTCAGGGGGCGAGGGACTGATTATATACCCCGGCGAGGCCCACAACAGCGGCCCGGTCCAGCATGTCCCCAACGAGTTTTACGGGCTTCAGATTCACATTGACGGGGATGGGGAGATTTTGGGGCTGGACCAGGCGTACTCCGACCTGCTGCGCAGACAGTATACCCAATCCAGGCACAGGCATGTCAAGGTGCCCTTCACCTGTATCTCCCTGCTTCAGCAGGCCTTCGACCTGTTCTCCAGCGGAGAGCCCCTGCGGCGGAGCATCGGCTTGCAGTATTTGACCTGCTTCCTGTTTCAATTCGCGCTGATGAAGCCGGTGGATGAGCTGGAGAGCGCCAGAGTGGACAGCCGAATTGATTTCGCTCTGCGTTACATCGAGGCCAATTACACCAGACCCCTCAACCTGGAGCAGCTGGCCCAGGAGGCCGGCTATTCCGCCTCCTACTTCGAGGCCAAGTTCCTGAAGGAAATGGGAACCACGCTGAAGCAGTATGTGAATAAATATAAGGTGGAAAAGGCCAAAGAGCTGCTGGCCGCCACCGATGAGCCGGTGACCGACCTGGCCTACCGGCTGGGATGGTCGTCCAGCAACTATTTCTGCACCGTATTTAAAAAATATACCGGGATTCCACCCCTCCAGTACCGCAAGCTCTGTAAGGCAAAACGGGAGGATAAGCACTGACCTGTACAAAAAAAGGGCGCAAAGCGCCCTCATTTCCATTAAATGTATGCAAACGTCCCACTTTGGGGCGTTTTTTTGTGGTTTGTAGAGGGCTACGTAATGTAGGGCAAGGGCTCTGCCCTTGCCTTATCCTAAAGCCATTTTATCCCTTTTCGGGGATAGGCAGGGGTAGAACCCCTGCCCTACATGACGAAAATTTAAGGAGGAACAAACCTATGCCAAGCAACCAGACGCCCAACTACCAGCTCTCCCAGTGGGAGCGGTCCGACAAGGTCCGGATGGAGGACTTCAACGCCGACAACGCTAAAATTGACGCCGCCCTCAAGGCCGAGGCGGACGCCCGGACGGCGGCGGACGCGTCGCTGAGCCGGACGGTGGCCGGGAAAGCCGACGCCTCCGCCCTGGACAGCCTGTCCGGCACAGTGGCGGGACACACCTCTGTCCTGGGCCACAAGGGCGACTGCCAGTTCTACACCACCAGCTACACCGGCAACGACCAG
>JAAWEX010000030.1 GCA_022794495.1 Lawsonibacter sp.
GGGCGCTACCCAGAACCGTCTGGAGCACACCCAGAACAACCTGTCCGTGATGGCCGAGAACATCCAGGACGCCGAGTCCACCATCCGCGACACCGACGTAGCCGAGGAGATGATGGCCTACACCAAGAACAATATCCTGGTTCAGTCCGCCCAGGCCATGCTGGCCCAGGCCAACCAGGTGCCCCAGGGCGTTCTCCAGCTGCTGGGCTAATTCCTGCGATTCAGTTCCCTCAATGCGGGGGCCATATTCCCAGACGAAAGAGGGGCCGGGCTTGCGCCCGGTCCCTTTTCCTGCGCTTGAAAAAGGCCGCGCTCCTTTTTTCAAGTCCAGGAACGAAAGGAGAGCAACAATGAAGCATTCTATTTCTGTACGGACGGCGCTGATGCCCCTGTATTACAAGGACTTCCACTGCCTCATGGGGGCCTGTCAGGACACCTGCTGCGCCGGATGGAAAATTGAGTTCAGCAAAAAGGACTATCTTGCCATCAAGCGGGCGGTGGACGGCACAAAGGATGAGGAATTGAAGGAGCTTTGCGGAAAAAGCGTGGTCCGCCTCCGGGAAAGAGAGCACGACAATTTATACGCCGAGTTTCCCATGAACGAGGCGGAGCGCTGCGGCTTCCTGCGGGAGGACGGCCTGTGCGCCTTACAGCTGGGCTGTGGGGAAAAGACCCTGCCCGAGGTCTGCAAGACCTTCCCCCGGCTGGCGCGGCGGAGCTTAGCGGCAAAGGAGCTGTCGCTGTCCACGGCCTGTGAGGGCGTTTTGGCCCTGCTGTGGGACCTGCCCGAGGGGGTTGACTTCTGGGAGGAGCCGCTGGAAAAGAAGGACTGGAAGATGTATGAGGCAAACAACGCCGTGGCGGCCCGGTTTGCCGATATCCGGTCCTTCTGCATCGACGTCCTGCAGGAGCGGGCCTTAAAGCTGCCCCAGCGGCTGCTGTTTTTGGGGCTGATGCTTCAGCAGCTCAGAGACGCCGACTGGGAGGCGGAGGGCGTTGTGGATGCCTGGCTGGAGAAGGGGGAGCGGCTGCTCCATGACCCGGCGGTGTCGGCGGAGCTGGCCCAGCTTCCGGGCAATCGAAACATGTTCCTGGCCCACAACCACCGGGTGATGACTGCGTCGGTGGTGGGGCAGTCAGGCGCTTCTGCGGAGCTGGCCAACGAGCTGTGGTCCTCCATTTTGGGGGTGGTCCCAAAGGAGGACGGCGGCAGCCTGATCACCTTCCACGAGGGGCGCTATCAGGAGCTGGAGGAACGGCTGGCGGGTCTGCTGGGCGGCTCGGAGTATTTTTTTGAAAATCTGATGGTGTCCATCGCATTTCATTTGGAGTTTCCAGCCCTGTCCGACCCTGAAAAGCTGTGGAAGAGCTATGTAAATCTGTGCAATCTGTACAGTGTTTTTCGCTTTTCCGCCGTCTGCGGCTGTGATAAAGAGGTGAGCAAGGAGCGGCTGTTCCATGTTTTGGTGGGCGTCAGCCGGTCTCTGCTCCACAACAACACCCGCCGCAACCACCTTCGGGACGAGTTTTTCAAAAATGACAGCGCCACCCTGGCCCATATGGCCATTCTGGTAAACGGGTAACCGGCCTGTCGGCGGGGAAAAGTACTGTATTGCCCCGGCATGATAAAATGATAGCGTCCAATTTAACAGAGGAGGCTGTTATATATGAAAAAGCGCAAACTGACGTCTGAGCATTTGGGAGGCTATCGGAATTATCTGCGGCGGGAGGAACGCAGTCCGGCGACGATTGAAAAGTACATCCGCGATGTGGAGGAATTTAGCAGGTGGCTGAAGGGCAGGGCAGTGACCAAGGAGACGGCTGTCCTGTGGAAGGCGCACCTGCTGGACCAGGGACTGATGCCGGTTACAGTAAATACCAAGCTTTCAGCGCTCAACGGGCTGTTTCGCTTTTTGGGCTGGGCGGAGTGCCGGATTAAGTTTTTAAAAATCCAGCGGCGGATCTTCCGAGAGGACTCCCGAGCGCTGACAAGGGAGGAGTATAGACGTCTTCTGGATACAGCGCGGGCGCGGGGCCGGGACCAGCTGGCGTTGCTGATGGAGACCATCTGCGCGGCGGGGATGCGGGTGTCGGAGCTGCGGTATATCACGGTGGAGGCGGCGCGGCGGGGCCGGGCGGAGATCAGCCTGAAGGGAAAGGTGCGGACGATTTTACTGCCGGGGAAGCTGTGCCGGAAGCTGATTAAATATGCCAGCAAACAAAAAATCGCCCTGGGCGAGATATTTCTCACCAGGGACGGCAGAAGCTTGTCGCGCAAGCAGATTTGGAAGGAAATGAAAATGCTGTGCAGCGGGGCCGGGGTAAAGGCAAGCAAGGTGTTTCCTCACAACCTGCGGCACCTGTTCGCCACCACGTTTTACCGGACGAGCCGGGACATTGTCAAGCTGGCCGACCTGCTGGGACACAGCTCGATCAATACCACCCGGATTTACCTTTTGAGCACCAGCGCAGAGCACATCCGGGAGCTGGAACGGCTCGAACTGATCACATGACACTTTCGTCATAGTAGACAAAATTTATATTTTGTCCCCGGTCCGCGCGGCGGAAAGCAGCTGCGCGGACCAAGACACTGCAAACTGGAATTATTATATCACATTGAAACACTGATAGAAAGCACAGTCCGGAAAATTCAGCATAATAACAGATAATTGCGTAAGACATCCAGAGCCGCAAAAATTGTTCTCTACGGCTCTGATGTTTTGCGCACTTATTTTTTTATAAACTCAGCTGTTTTTCAACGAAATCCAGCCCGAAAAGGCAAAATATAAATTTTGTCATAAAAGGGGTGGAAATATGGCGCATTCGAGAAAAAAGCTGGATCTGACCGGCCAGCGGTATGGAAGACTGACTGTTTTGAAACCGGTGGAGAATATAGACAGCCGGACGGCGTGGCTGTGCCGGTGCGACTGTGGGGCGGAGGCTGTTGTGAAAACACATCACCTGCGGTCCGGCCACACGAAGAGCTGCGGCTGCCAGAACGGGCTTGGGGCGCCCAGATATGCGCTGGGCCTGACCTATATCGAAGGCACCTGTGTAGAGATGCTGGCGGCAAAGACGGTTCGTAAAAACAACACCAGCGGCGTACCTGGAGTGGACTGGTGGGCGGCCAAGAGCCGTTGGCGCGCTTCCATCTGTTTTAAAGGCCGGCGGCGCTACTTGGGCAGTTACAGCCAGTTTGAAAGCGCGGTAAGGGCCCGGAAGCAGGCGGAAGAGGAATTGTTTGACAGCTTTTTGCAGGAGGTCCGGGAAGGCCGGGGCTTAGACAGGTCTTCCTGCCTGGACACATCTGCTGGATAATTAAAATAAGGTATGGAGGGCGGACATGGAACAGCCAAACGAGGACTATATCGAGATTGATTTGTTCCAGCTGCTGCGGACGCTGTAGAAACACGCGGCCCTGATCCTGCTGTCCGCGCTGCTGTGCGGCGCGGCGGGGTTTGGGCTGGCCTATAAGGTGATCCCTCCGAAATATCAGGCCAGCGCGCTGCTCTATGTAAACAACAGCTCCATTTCGGTGGGGAGCACCTCCATCAGCCTGTCGGACCTGTCGGCCTCTCAAACGCTGGTAGACACCTATATCGCCATTCTGAAGACACGCCTGACGCTGGATGAAGTGGCGGTCCAGGCGGGCCTGGACTATGAGTATGAGGAACTGGAGGAGATGATTGAGGCGGAGGCGGTGAACCACACCGAAATTTTTGAGGTGAAGGTGACCAGCAGAGACCCAGTGGAGGCGGAACGAATTGCCAACACCGTGGTCGCGGTGCTGCCGCACAAGATTTCCCAGATTGTTGACGGGTCGTCGGTGCGGACGGTGGACTATGCAGTGGTCCCGGAGAAACGGCACAGTCCCAGTATTACAATGTTTACCATACTGGGGGTTTTGGCCGGGATACTGGCCAGCTGCGGCGCCGTGGCGCTGCATGAGCTGTTGGACGACCAGATTCACGGAGAAGACGACCTGCTTCAGATATACCATCTGCCGGTGCTGGCCGCAGTGCCCGACCTGCTGGCCCAGGAAAGCAGGGGGTACAGCTCCTACTACGCACAAGCGGAGGGGACGAAGAGATGAATAAGCACAATCGGGAAAAGCAGCTGCGCCCGGAAGAGAAGGTCAGCGTCATTGTTCCGATTTATAATGTAGAGCCTTACTTAAAGCGCTGTGTAGACAGCATCTGCGGGCAGACGGAGGAGGACCTGGAAATCATTCTGGTGGATGACGGGAGCCCGGACCGGTGTCCGCAGATGTGCGATCAATTTGCGGCAGAGGACCAGCGAATCCAGGTGATTCACCAGGGAAACGCGGGTGTCTCGGCGGCGAGAAACAAGGGAATCGAGCTGGCGGCGGGGGAATGGATCATGTTCGTCGATCCGGACGACTGGTTGGAGCGGAACGCGGTGGAGATACTCTGCAACCAGGCGGAGCGGTGCGGCTGTGATGTCATTGCCGCGTCAAATTATTTTAATGAGCTACACAAAAACAATCGGCAGATAACGGCCCATGGAAAAGAAATCGCTCAGGGGGAGTACAGCACTGAGCAGGACGTGGAGACGATTCTTAGGGCAATTTTCATAGTCAGAAACAAGGTGCTCAGCTTACAGGTCCCATGGGCAAAGCTCTATAAGAGGGAGCTCTTTCGCCATAGTCAGTGCCGCTTTCACGAGGGAATGAAAAGCGGTGAGGATGGCATTTTCAATTTATATATTTTGCGTTATGCCAAGAAGCTTTTTGTTTTGGACGTTCCCGTCTACCATTACCAGACTGGCTGGCCTGGGTCGATAACCTCCGGCTATTCTCCCGACCAGGAGGCAAGGTGCCGCCAGTACCTTGTGGAGCAGCGCAAATTTTTGGAGTTGTATCAGCTTTGGGATGAATTTCAGATCTACTACTACTGCGTGGCGGAGCAAAACATTCATCTGTTGTCGGTAAATGAGAGCAGAAATATTCATAGCTTTTCCGACTTTTTCCGGGCTGCCAGCTATTTAAAGCAAATTTCGGAAGAGCAGTTAAACGCGGAGGCGATTGCGGCGATTCCCGCCGGTTTTATGGGAGGTGCCAAAAAAGAGCTTGGCTTGTGGATGCTCAAGCGGGGGATGTACAGGAGCATTATGCTGTTTCGCTGGTTGGGATTGGCGATTGAGCGTGTGCTGTTTCCAAAACGTTAGATGTGCCTTATCAACACAGATAGGGGAGTGATACTATAAATTGGCTTGCATTCTTTCTTATACTGCCCCATTTGAAGCCCCAGTGCCTGGAATACTTATGGCCTGTGCTGGATGCGGCCTTTGATGCGGGGCGTGTCCTCAGCGCACTTTTCCTTATATTTTTGTATATCCGCGGCCGCCGGGTGCCCTCAAAGCTGGTATGGGTTCAGGCAGTGCTGCAAGGCTGGTTTTTACTGCTGACCTACATGCGTAATCCCGAAAGACTGTGGGGCGTTGTAATCTCCACGGTGTCCATTTTAACGGTCGCATGTGCGGTTGATTTATTCTCGGCGCGGCCGGCTATGCTGACCAGGGGCCTGATGGGGATCATGGAGTGGCTGATTTACGGAAATCTGCTGTCCATTATTTTGACCTATCCGCATGGCCTATATATTTCAGTTGGCCACGGTCAGCACTGCTATTTTTTAGGTTACCGCAATGGATTTTTTCAATATGCCCTGCTGGCGATTCTGGCCGCCATGCTCTATTCCCATATAGAAAAGAAAAAAGTCCGTCCGCTTTGCCTGATTGCCGCCAGTTACCTGTGTATTCTGATTACCTGGTCGGCTACTTCAGTCGCCGCTTTAATGGCGGTATCGGTGTTGATCATAATTCCTTCGCAGAAGCTTCGGCGTTGGGTCACCTTTCCAAGGGTTTTCGGGGGAGCGATGGCGGTTAATCTAGCCATTACTGGACTCTGCCGTGCGGTATATTTTCCTGTCTGTTTTGGCGGGGCTGTATGTCATTTTTATCGCGGAAGCATATCTGACTCCGCTGATATGCGCACTTATGACGTTAGCCTATCACGCAGAAAAATTCGCTTGCGTCCCTGGTCCGACTACCCGCCGTCTGCGTTTTGTCATAAAACGAGGGAGCCATGTCACGAACTAAAAATTCTATTAGAAACGTAAAAACGGCGCTGTTTTTTCAGGCGGTCAGTATTTTGACCTCCTTTTTCACCCGGAAGATATTTGTACAGGTGCTGACGCAAGAGTATCTGGGGCTGAACGGAACTTTTACAAATATCTTGTCTATGCTGTCTCTGGCGGAGCTGGGAATTGGCGGCGCTATTACCTACAGCCTCTATAAACCGCTGGCGGAGCACGATGAAAAACAGATCGCCGCAACAATGGCGTTATTTCGCCAGACTTATCACGTAATCGCCCTTGTCATCACGCTGCTGGGGGTGGCCCTGGCGCCATTTCTGCCGATTCTGATCCATGACCTGCCGGATATCTCCCACATCCGCTTGATTTACCTGCTGTTCGTGCTGAACACCGCGCTGTCCTATTTCGGCATCTATAAACAGTCGTTAATCATAGCGGATCAGCGGAGATAAATTGTCTCAGTCTGTTCCTTTACGCTGAATATACTGCTTCACATAATCCAGGCGTTGACCCTCTGGATAACCAGAAGCTATTTTGTATATTTAGGACTTCAAATCGGAAAGACATTGCTGGAAAATTTGATTTTGTTCTATATTGCCAACCGCCTCTATCCACATGTCAACGCAGCCCGAGCAAAGGGCTTAAATCCAGAGACCAAAAGCAAAATTATCAAGAATACAAAAGCGATGATAACTCATAAGATAGGCGCTGTTGTCATATTCGGGACAGATAATTTGCTGATCGCTTATTTTGTGGGTGCGGCAGCGGTGGGCCTGTACTCCAACTATACCATGATAACAAGCGGTCTGAACGGAATATATGGTCAGTTATTCGGCTCGTTAACCGCCAGTGTGGGGAATTTAGGGGCGGTCTCGGATTCAAAAAAAGCCCTCCCGGTTTTTAAAAGGATCAATTTTGCCGGCAGCTGGCTGTATGGCTTTTCCACTGTGTGTCTGGTGGTTCTGTTCAACCCGTTTATTGCCCTATGGGTGGGAAAGGAATATCTGTTTAATCAGGGAATCGTAATTCTGATTGCGCTGAATTTCTATGTAACAGGAATGCGGCAGGCCGCGCTGACCTTCCGGGATGCCTATAGCCTCTACTGGTACGACCGCCACAAGCCTGTTGTGGAGTCGATTGTCAATCTGGCTGTGTCAATGGTTTTGGCAGCGCCGCTGGGGGTTGCGGGTATTTTTATCGGGACCTTTGTCAGTACAATGGCAACCTGCTTTTGGATTGAGCCTCTGGTGCTGTTTCAATATGGCTTAAAAGCCTCTCCGTGGCCCTATTTTAAGGATTATGCGGTCAATTCACTGATTACACTGCTGACGGCTTTAATAGTTTGGAGCATCTGTGCAGCGCTGCCTGGCTCAGGACTGCCTTCATTCGCCGTAAAGACGGCAGTTTGCGCTGTGGCCGGAAATCTGGGCTACCTGCTGGTTTACCGCCGGCGAGAGGAATTTAGATATTTTGTTGAACTGCTTGTAAGCCAGTTTGTCCGGAAAGGAAAGCCCTTATGAAGGAAAAGCGTTTTTGGATTTGCCTTGCGCTCCTGCTTGCGTGGATTATTTTTATATTCTGCCGCTCGTTAAAGCCGGCGGACGTCTCCACATCAGAGAGCCAGCGGGTACTGGACCTGCTCCAGCGGCTGTGCCCCTTTGAGCTATCTATGCATCTGGTCCGTAAGCTGGCCCACTTTACGGAATTTGCGGTATTAGGTCTGCTGGCGGGGATGCTGTTCGGGGGGCGGTGCCGGCATTTGCTGGCTGGCCTGCTGTTCTCAGCGATGATCGGGGTTCTTACGGCCCTGTGTGACGAGACAATCCAGCTTTTTGCAGCGGGACGGAGTGGCCGGATTCAGGACGTACGGCTTGATATTGCGGGAGTCTCTGCCGGCGCGGCGGCGGCGCAGCTTGGGAGGGCGGCGATTCGCTTTACAAGGCGGCGGTAAAATTGCGGGATTCTTTAGAATTCCAGGTGCTGAAGCTTGCATAAAAAGCAGAAGGACGGCGTGACTGACGGTCACGCCGTCCTTTGTGGAATCAGCCTTTTTCTGCCGTTAAGCCTTGGAGCTTCAATGGTCAAATTGCCTGCTTATCCTTGACACCGTGGGAATTGCTGGGTATAATAATTTGGGAATTTAGGAGGGACGCAAAGCTGACGGGCTAAAGAAAAAAGCCTGTTTGCAGACAATGCTGTCTCTGCTTGGGGAGGAGGAACGATGGTCCATTGGATCGAGCGCGGACTGGACGGTCTGGCCGGCCACTATACCGAGGCCTGTATCTTTCTCGCCCAGTTAATCCTCACGATGGTGGGGGTAGGAAATTTACGGACGGTCAGCATTCTGGGTCTGGTTCTATGCGTGATTGGGCTGGTGAAACAGTCCGCCCGGATAGACCCTTGGATTTTTGCACCGTTAGTTTTATATAATTTGGTTGCAATGGTCTCCGCCTGCCGGATTTACGGGACGGTTGCTGACGGCTACGGGGCCCTTCAGTCAGTATTTCCGGTGCTCTACCTGCTGTTGATGTGTCAGGAGGACAGCGAACAGCTTCTGGTGAAGCGGATGAGCGTTCTATGGGGCGGGGCGGCGGCGGCGGCCGGACTGCTTCAATTTACTTTCCTGGCCGCCGTTCAGGACCGGGCCGGCCGGCTGGGAGGACTTTTGGGCAATCCCAACGCTATGGGAATTTTCCTGGTGGTCAGTTGGTTTGCCCTGATGGCCTGCTTGGACCCAGAACAGGGGCGTCCGGTCCCCGTCCTGGCCTATCTTGAGCCTGTTATTCTCATGGCTCTGGCCCTGACGCTGTCTATGGGCAGCTTTGTGGCTATGGCGGCGGGCGTTCTGGTGCTGCTGGCGGAGGAAAAGCGGGATCACACCTGGGGGGAAGCCCTTCAGGGTATCTGCCGGATTCTGGCAAAGGCCTCGCTGGGGGTTGGGACGGGCATTCTGCTCTATTTGGCCGGGACCCGGACCGACGTGCCGTGGAGCTGCCTGCCCCTGCTGCTG
The DNA here is from genome assembly GCA_022794495.1 of Lawsonibacter sp. Classification (GTDB taxonomy): domain Bacteria; phylum Bacillota; class Clostridia; order Oscillospirales; family Oscillospiraceae; genus Lawsonibacter. The sequence goes on from JAAWEX010000030.1 coordinate 9,124, forward strand.
TACGGGGCGGCGATGACCGCGCTTTGGCAGAGGCTGGACCGCTTTTTAGCGGCCTGCCCCCGAATGGCTGTGCTGATCTCTGTCTTTGGGGCGATGGTGGCGATCGCCGCCGTGCTGGCACGGCCCAGCTCCATCGCCACTTTTGCCGAACGGCTGGAGATGATGGCCAGCGCCCTGCGCTATCTCACCGTGAACCCGCTGCTGGGTGTGGGGCCCTTTCAGTGGCGGCTGCTGGACTTAAACGACGGCGGCAAATACTTTAATACCTGGCATATCCATAATACACTGCTCCATGTGGGGGTAGAGATGGGCTGGATTGCCATGGCGGCGCTGGCAGCCGCTGTGGTCCGGGTGTATCGAAAGAAGCTGCCGGCGGCGAAAAAGGCCGGTTTTACTGCCTTTTGCCTCCACAATATGATTGACACCAGCTTTTTCTATTTAGGTGTCACCGCGCAGATGCTGGTCGCGGCGGAGAGGCCGGGAGAGAAAAGGCTGAGCGGGGGATGGCTCAAGGCGGTGTTTGGGCTGTTTGGAGTTATGTTTGCGGTCAATCTCTGCCGCTCTTTTGGGGCGGCATAGGAGGGGTAAGGATGAAACGCACCGGCGGAGAAGAAAGCTTTCGTGGGATATGGCTCCTCCTGCTGGGCTTCTGCGCCGCAGCCGCGGCGGTTTTGATTCTGTGCCTAACCGCAAAAAGCCGCCTGCCGGATATAGTAGACAGACGGCTGACGGCGGCGGAGGAGGCGGAGGTCATCGGGCGCAACAGCCCTTTGATCGATTACGTCTACCTATCACCCAACGCGGACTTCCCCCGGGGAGAGGCCATCAGCAGGCTGACCATCCACCATATGGCGGATAATCTGGGTCTGGAGGACCTGGGGGCGGCCTTTGCCCAGCGGGACAGGCAGGCCTCTGCCAACTACGCCATTGACAGCGGGGGAGAGGTGGCCCTCTACGTGGAGGAGGCTAACCGGGCCTGGACCTCCAGCAGCAGGGAGAACGACAACCGGGCGGTGACCATTGAGGTGGCCAACGACGAGATCGGCGGGGACTGGCACGTCAGCGGCGAGGCCTACGAGAAGCTCCTGGAGCTCTGCACCGATATCTGCCGGCGCAACGGGATCGAGGAGCTGCGCTACACCGGGGGGACGGACGGAAACCTGACCCTGCATAAGATGTTCAGCAGCGAGACCGAGTGCCCCGGTCCCTATCTGGAGCGCCGGATGGGGGAGATTGCCGCGGAGGTCACCCGGCGGCTGAGGGAGCCGTGAAAATACATGCGGAAAGCGCATTTTATAAATAGATTTAGGCTCAGACGGCGGTCCCGTCTGACGTCTCCATATTGGAGACGTCACTAACTTTCTTGAAGGGAGAGCTGTGGATTTATGGAGAACAGGAAATGGAAAAAAAGGATATTTGGCGTTAGTGTTTTCCTTGTGATGGTCATGCTGGCAGTGGGGACCATGGTGTCCTTCGCCAGCGGCGAGAAGTTGGACAGCTACAGCATGATGATTACCAAAAAGCTGGCTGATGGCGCCCCCGCCGCCGCGCAGCAACAGGAGTACCAGTTCAAGATTGAGGGAACGGTCTCTGACAAGGATGGAGACAATGCGGAGGACATCAAGAATATTGCGGTAACGGTTGAATATAAGGACGGCAGCGAGGTAAAGCTGCCTGCGGGCCAAGAAAAGATCGTCAAGATTAAAGGTGAGGGAAGCGTTACCTTGACCTTCCCCCCGAAGATGATCAACATCACCGCCGTGGAAGAGATTGACGCCGATGATGTGATTGAAGATGGTGGAAAGAAGTGGTCTGTAACCGAAACCAGCTGCGAGACTGAGATGACTGTAAGCGGCACGGAGACCACCGTCCGTATCAGCAAGCCCCGCGGAGCCATCACCCTGACCCGGCCGTCAGTGGATGGAAATAATAACCCCATTCCGGCGGATAGCCTCGCTTACTATACCCTGACCGGCGAGGGGTTCCATGGCGGGAATGCGTCAGGCGGAACAAAACTGATTCCCGTTGCGCCCGGTAAGACTGTCACGCTGGGCAACGACCTGGACCAGGGCGTGTATACCATTAAAGAGGTGAAGCCCATCCCCGGCTTCAGTGTGCTGGTTGGACCCAGAGAGATCGATGTTGACGCGGGCGAGGCCGGCAAGTTCTATATCAACAGCGATAAGAGCACCCTGACCATTAAGGCGCCCGCTTTGGCAGAGGGCGAGAGTCCCCGGACACATTATTATCGGATTGAAAGCACTGACGGATGGATAAAAAGAGATATTGAGGTCAGAACCGACGAGACCGCAAAAGTGGAACACCTGCCAAAGGGCGAGTATACTATTTGTGTGTATAAGACCTATGAGGGCTTGCCTGGCCAATATACCGTGACAGTGCCGGAAACAGAGGCAACCAAGAGAGAACGGAAATTTTCTAATATAAACGGGAAACGGTACTCTTATATGTTAGATGGGGACTACATGGACTCTTTAACATTTTATCCGTTTAAAAAGAATGGGAAATTATTGCCTTCTGGTACTAAATATATCATAACCTATGAGGGAACATGGGTACAGGAAGATGGAACAACAAATCAGCTAAAGTATAATGGCGGGAGCCGCTGGGCCAGAAACGAATATACAGTAAATAAAAAATTTGTTCCAGGAGACAACAAGAAACTTATCATAAGTGTTACACCAGAAATTAATCCTGACAATTTTCCTGGAAGCGTATTGCCCATTTCGTGGATATCATATAAACAAGTTATAACAGAGTATACTACCCCTCAGTCAGAATATGATGTGGACGAGCGCGGCTACGTAATTATCAGTAAACCCGAAGACCCCAATGATGAAAGTAAGTTAGTAAGCTATACCTATACGATTAGGGATTTGGCTGGACATAGGCAGGAAGTGGTGCTTCATGCCGGTGAGTCGGAGAAGGTAGAGGGATTGGCTGCCGGGAAGGTTTACATAACGGAGACTATTTCTGAGAAGCCTGAACCGCTGCCCTTTACTGTGGAATTAGTTGAAACGGAGCAAGTTCTTACAAACGCCGGTGAGTCAACAAGCATCACCATTTTGGGCGACCGAACGGTTGAAATTTCCAAGCCGGCCGGGGAGGACGACGGAAGAGATTACAGCTTTAAGATTGAAGGCACTGACAAAGACGGTACAGCGCATTCAGGGACCATAACGCTTAAAGCTGGAGAACAGACATTTGTAAGAGATCAGTTTGAGACGCTGCCAGAGGGCACCTACACGATAACTGCCGAAAATGATTCCTCCGGATTGAGCTATGGCTATACCGTAAAGTTCAACGACGGCAGCACCCTGGACCTGGTAACGGACAAACAGGCGCATGTGACCTTCACCAACACCTTTGGAGAGAAGAAAAATTCTTACCGCGTTGTCCATGAGTACTACGACGCCAATTACAATCACGTCGGCTCCACGGCGATTGAGACGATGAACGCGATTGAGGGTCATGGTGATTATTACACAGCGGATGAGATTACCAAGCTCTTTGACTTCCAGGGCCAGCGCTACAAGCATGTGGGCGAGGCCTATGGCAAGGTAGTGGCGTCGAAGGATAATGAACCCTCAGTTGATGATGTGGAAATAGATACCGACAATGGTGACATTTGGAGCGAAACTAGCCAGTACTTAACTGGAGACAAAGGAGTAGGTCCCAAGGGCGAATGGAAATTTGCCTACAAGCCTCTGGAGAATATGACGGATGGCGTCGAGGCCACAGAGGACGGCACTCAGATTATCATCATCCGCTATATCCAGGAAGAGACGCCGGTGGTAAAGGCCGGCAGCTACAAGGTGGTCCACGAGTATTACCATCGGACCAGCGCGGGCGACAAACTTGAGGGCAAGCGAGAAATTGAGACGGTGTCTGTGAAGGATCCGAGCGCCGACAGGCTCTATACCGCCAATGACCACGCGAAGCTGCCGGAGTTCCAGCCGAAGGACGCCGAGGGCCCCTACCTCTATACCTACGATGAGAACCCCGCTTACGGCCGCATGGATGAGAGCGGTTACAAGGCGGACGACGCCATGGCCGGCGTAAAGGCAACCGAGGCGGGGGACCAGATCATCATCCTGCGCTATTACCGCGAGGGCACGCCCGGCTGGTACAACGTGGTTCACGAGTACTATTACCGGGAACCTGTCAAGGCGGGGGAGGACTCCGGCGAGACAGAGCATGACCCGGATGAGGCGGGGAGCAATCCCGATGCCGGCGGGGAGCCGGGCCTGAACTTGGCCGATCTGGACGACGATGAGGAGGCAGACGAGGAGGTCAGCGGCTTCCATGGCACGCTCTCCAGCGACAGTCAATATACCTATACCTTTGAGGGCCGCAGGGATGTGGTAGCGAAAATCCCCGCCACGGGCGGCACGCGCTTTACCGCCAGCGATGTGCAGCATCAACTGGGCTTCAGCGGCAATAATTATCAGTACAACAGCGCGGTGTACGGCCGTCTGAATACCAGCGGCGACGAGGCTCCCTATGTTTTCATTGAGGGGAAAGCGGACGCTGTTGCCACAGAAAAGGGCGATGAGATTATCATCCTGCGCTACATCCGCGGTGACGATCCCCAGCCGCCGTCTCCCGGACCAGGGACTGACCCTGATCCTGGTCCCGGTCCGGGTCCTGGACCTGACCCAGGGCCTAACCCCACCCCGACCCCTGATAATCCTCCCGACGAACCCCCTGAGGAGCCGAAGGAGCCGGAGGAACCGCCGGTAGAACCTGAAAATCCGCCTGTGGAGCCCGAGGAGCCCCCAGTAGATCCCCCGGTCGACCCGCCGGAGAACCCTGGTTATCCCACGGAGCTGCCCGACCCCAACGACCCGAACAGCCCGGATGAGATCACCATTTGGGAGGACGGCGTACCCAAGACCTATTTCAAGGTCTGGGACCCTGAGAACGAGGAGTATGTCTACCTTCAAGAGGAGGATATCCCTCTGTCCTGGCTGGACGCCACGCCGAAGACCGGCGACAACAGCATGACCCCCCTCTGGGCCGCATTGGCAGCACTTTCTCTCGGAGGGCTTGTACTACTGCGCTTTATGCCAGAGAGCAAGAACGCGAAGAAATCTTCCCGCAAACAGTAATTCTGTCAGTATTTAACAGAGGGCCGAGGTGGGTAGCAAGCCCACCTCGACCCTTCTAAAATGGAAACCCCCAACGCTGCAGCGTTGG
>JAAWEX010000031.1 GCA_022794495.1 Lawsonibacter sp.
CGGGCTGGCCGACGACCTGAACCACATCCGTCAGGGCCTGCACCAGGCGGTGGAGGAGCGCACCCGCAGCGAGCGGATGAAGGTGGAGCTGGTGACCAACGTGTCCCACGACCTGAAAACCCCCCTCACCTCCATCATCAGCTACACCGAGCTGCTCTCCCAGGAGCCCCTGGAGCCCCCGGCCAGCGAGTATGTGGAGATTATGGGGGAGAAGGCCCAGCGGCTCAAGTCCATGGTTCAGGACGTGTTTGAGGTGAGCAAGGCGGCGTCGGGACAACTTCCGGTAAAGCTGGAGCGGCTTGATTACGCCCGGTTATTGCGCCAGACCCTGGCCGACATGGCCCAGGCCATCGGCGACAGCGGCCTGACCCTGCGGACCTCCATCCCAGAGGGGGAGGTGCCCATCACCGCCGACAGCGACCGGCTCTACCGGGTGTTCCAGAATCTCATCGGCAATGCCCTGAAATACTCCCTGCCCGGCTCCAGGGTCTACCTCAGCCTGGAGGTGCGGGAGGACCAAGCCACCGCCACCGTGCGGAACACCTCCGCCGCCGAGCTGAAGACCGGCGCCGACTACACCGCCCGGTTCGTCCGGGGGGACGAGAGCCGCACTGACGGCGGCTCCGGCCTGGGGCTGTCCATCGCAGACTCCTTCACCAGGGCCTGCGGCGGCTCTCTCGCCGTCGCCACTGAGGCCGACCTGTTCACCGCCGCGGTGACCTTCCCGGTGGTTTCCGACTAGAAAAAGCCAAATAAATTCGCAGTCTGACTCCCTCAGCCACCGCCTTCGGCGGCGACAGCTCCCTCCTTGCGTGAGCCTTAAAAAGCGCCCCTCACGGGGCGCTTTTTATATGGTCATATCCCCCTTGGGCAGCTTTTCCCAGGAAAAGAGGGGGAGCAGCTCCTGGGGGGTGATGTCCTGGGGGCGGTCGATGAGGTTGGCCGCCCAGGCCAGCCGCCCCACCAGCGATTGGGCGGTGTACTGTGCCTGGAGGCAGCCCAGCTCCCGGTCCCTGTCCCGCTTGGCCAGGCGGCGGCCGTCGGGAGCCAGGAGAAGCGGCAGGTGTCCGTATTCCGGGTGAGGCAGGCCCAGCCGGTCCTGGAGCCAAATCTGCCGGGGAGTGGAGGACAGCAGGTCCCTCCCCCGCACCACCTGGCTCACCCCCATGCAGGCGTCATCCACCACCACGGCCAGCTGGTAGGCAAACACCCCGTCGGACCGGCGGAGGATGAAGTCGCCGCAGTCCCGGGCCAGGTTCTCCCCAAATTCGCCCTGGAGAAGGTCCGTAAAGCAAATCTCCATTTCAGGGACCCGTACCCGCCAGGCGGGACGGCGGGTACGGGACAGCTCCTCTTGTGCCGCGTTGGTCAGCCGGGCGCACCGGCCATCATAGATGGAGACCCCGTCGGCACGGTGGGGAGCCGAGGCGGCCAGCCGCTCCGCCCTTGTGCAGAAGCAGGGGTAGATTAGCGCCTGTTGTTTCAGCCTCTGAAATGCCTGCTGGTATATCTCCGTCCGCCGGGACTGATACACCGGCGCACCGTCCCAATCCAGACCCAGCCACTCCAGGTCCCGCATGATCTGATCACAGTACTCTGGCCGGCACCGGTCCGGGTCCAGGTCCTCCAGCCGCAGCACCATTCCGCCACCCCCGCTCCGGGCGGCCAGCCAGGCCAGCAGACAGGACCACAGGTTGCCCAGGTGCATCCGCCCGCTGGGACTGGGGGCAAAACGGCCTGTCATAGGATTTCCTCCTTCCCCAGGATGCAGGGGGCGGCCTCCGGCCCGCCTCCTATCCGTCCTCATATTCCGCCAGCGCCTCCCGGAGAAACTCCAGGTCCTTGTCGTCCAGGGCGTGGAGGCCGGCGGTCTCCTCCAGGTGGTGGGTGAATTCGTGGGCCACGGTGGCAAAAATCTCATCCTTCCAGCCCTTCTCAGTCTCTTCGTCCAGCAGGGCGGCGAAGGAGCCGTAGTACAGCAGGATATACCGCCCCAGCAGGTCGTGGACATACTCCCCCATGATATACATCTCCCCTGGTGGGAAATCCGGGTCGGGCAGGGCCTTCTCTTCAAGCTGGATGCCCCCGTCCAGGTCCTCGAAGAAGGCCTCTGGAAACCGCCCCGCAATCTCCTCCAGCCAGTCGCCCATCTGTTGATAAGTTGGCGTCATCGCATACATCTCCTTCCGCGCGAACGCCCCGTTCTGTAGGGCAAGGGCTCTGCCCTTGCCTAATCAGGTTTGTCTCCTCGGTGAAAAGGCAAGGGCAGAGCCCTTGCCCTACATTACGTTCCTCTTTGATATCAGGGCGACAGGTCCGCCTTCCGCCGCAGCAGCGACAGGGGCGGGACCTGTTGGGGCAGCTTCATGCGGAAGACCATCTGGGGGGTGCGGACCTGGTCCAGAGGCACACCGTCCCCGTCCCACAGGGCCTCCACGGTGAAGGCCTGGGGCCGGACGTCCGGGCCCACCAGCTCCAGCACATCCCCCACAGAAAATTTGTTGTTCAAAGTCAGGACGGCGCTGCCCTCACCGTCGCAGGAGGCCACCTTTGCCACGATCTGCCAGTCCCGGACGTAACGGGCATTGTCGGTGTACTGCCCCGGCTGGCCGTAGAAGAAGCCGGTGGAGTAGTGCCGGTGGCTGATGTGCTCCACCTCGTCCCGCCAGACCGGGTCCAGGGGAACCCCGGAGGCGGCGGCGTCAATAGCGTGGCGGTAGGCTCCGGTGACGACGGCGGCGTAGTAGGCCGACTTGGCCCGGCCCTCCAGCTTGAGGGAGCTTACCCCGGCCTCCAGCAGGTCGGCCACATGGTCGATCATGCACATGTCCCGGGAGTTCATGATGTAGGTCTCGCCATTTTCCTCGTAGACAGGGAAGTACTCGCCGGGGCGCTTCTCCTCCATCAGGGCGTACTGGTAGCGGCAGGGCTGGGCGCAGGACCCCCGGTTGGAGTCCCGGCCTGTCATGTAGTTGGACAGCAGGCACCGGCCGGAGTAGCTGACGCACATAGCCCCGTGGGCGAAGACCTCAAGCTCCAGCTCGGGGGGCGTTTTGGCGCGTATCTCCTGAATCTCCTCCAGGGACAGCTCCCGGGCCAGGATTACCCGGCTGGCTCCCAGGTCGTGCCAGGCCCGGGCGGACTGGTAGTTGACAACGCTGGCCTGGGTGGAGATGTGGCGCTGGACATGGGGGGCGTGCTTTTTGGCCAGGGCCAGCACACCCACATCGGCCAGGATGACCGCGTCCACCCCCAGGGCCTCCAGGTACTCCAGCCACTCCGGCAGGCGGGTGATCTCATCGTTCCGGGGCATGGTGTTGCAGGTGACGTGGACCCGCACCCCGTGGCTCCGGCAGAGCGCCACCGCCGTTTTCAGCTCCTCGGGCGCAAAATTACCGGCAAAGGAGCGCATCCCGAAGGTGTTTCCCGCCAGATAGACGGCATCCGCCCCGTAGGCCACCGCCATTTGCAGCCGTTCCATGTCCCCTGCCGGGGCAAGGAGTTCGATTTTCTGGAATGCCATTTGCGTTCCTCATTTCCGTCATATTGGTAGGCAGCGGGCCGCCCCGCCGGAAAAGGAATTAGGGAAAGAAAGGGGCGGCGCAGAGGCCGCCCCCTACAAAAGAGGTCAAGATGCTTTGTACCGCTCCTGGCTGGCGATGAACTTTTGCAGCTGGTCATAGGTTTTGAAGAAATGGTGTATATTATCGTCGCCCAGAGCGTAGTAGAAGTTCTTGCTGTTCGCCGGGTTCATAGCGGCCACAATGGACTCCATGCCGGGGTTGGCGATGGGTCCGGGGGGCAGGCCCTTATACTTGTAGGTGTTGTAGGGGGAGTCGATCTCCCGGTCAGCCGCGGTGGGCTCCTTGCCGCCATTGATATACACCAGGGTGGCGTCAATTTGCAGATAGCCCTGGGTGCCCGCGTTGGGGTTCTCCAGGCGGTTGTGGATTACGGAGGAAATCTCAACGCGGTCTTCGCCGGTGGTCTCGCGCTCGATGAGAGAGGCGATGGTGAGCACCTCCCGCAGGCTGTAGTCAGAGGCCGCCACCTCTTCCCGCATGGCGTCAGTCACCTGGCTGTCGAAATAGGCCAGCATCTTATTCAGGGCCAAAATGGGATCGTGGGGGGTGTAAAACTCGTAGGTGTCTGGCATGAGGTAGCCCTCCAGGCGGCGGTAGTCTCCCAGGGGGATGTCCGCCAGGAAGGAGAACTTGTAGTCGTGGTTGGCCGCGGTATTGCGCAGCTTGTCCACCGAGTCCACCACCCCGTTTTCCTCCAGCAGGTCGAAGATCTGGTCGATGTTGTAGCCCTCCGGGATGGTCACCTTTACCACCGCCCGGTTGGCCGAGTTGGCCCGGATGCCGGCCAGCAGGGCCCGGTAGTCCATATCGGTATTCAGCGAGTAGGTGCCAGGGTCAAATTTATCCTTCTTATGGGTGATGGAGGCAAACAGGTTGAAGAGGAACTTGTATTCAATCAGGCCCTCCTCCTCCATCCGGTTCAGGATGCTGTCAAAGTCGTCCTCGGGGGTCACGGTGAAGGTGACCTCCTTATACTCCTTGTTCAAGGCCAGCACGTCGCCGGCCGCCGCCCAGCCCACACAGGCCAGCAGCACCGATATGCCGATGACTGCCGTCACATACAGCAGCACCAGGCCGGCGGTGCGGCCCGCGGAGCGGCGCTTCTTCTTTTTGGGCCGGCGGGGCGGCTCCCCCTGCTGGCGGCTGGGATGGCTGTGGCCGCTCCCGCTCCGCTCTCCCCTGGAGGACGCAGGGCGGTGATCGCTCCGGCGCTCTCTGGGGTCATACATATACTCCTGAGACATAGATAGGGTCAGCTCCTAACAAATTTTCCAACCCCTGTCACCTGGGACAAGGGGAGGCCATAGAATGATACAGAACGCGGGGACAGCGTCCCGGCGAATCAAGTGAGGTGAAAAGTTATGTTCTGTGGGAACAACGGTTGGGGCGGCAACAGCGCGCTGTGGATCATCATCCTGATTATCATCCTCTTCGGCTGGGGCGGCAATGGCTGCGGCAACAACTGCGGCTGCAATAGCTGCGGCTGCAACAACAACGACTGCGGCTGCGGCTGCGACAACGACTGCGGCTGCTGAGCGCCGTCAGCTACACAGCGAAAGGGGCGGGAGCGGAAGCTTCCGCTCTTTTCCCGCGGCCGCCCAGGACAGGCCGTCAGTAGCAGATGGACTCCAGCACCTTGTCCGCCGCGGCCCGGTCCAGAAGAGCCTCAATCAGCTCCGCGGCGAAGTCGATGGCGTTCCCGGCGGCCCGGCCGGTAATAATTTTTCCGTCTCTTATCTCGCCTGGGGCTGTTTGAACCAGGGCTCCGGTGAGCTGATCCTCCATGCCGGGGTAGCAGATAGCCTTTTTGCCCTTCAACAAGCCCCACTTGCCCAGCAGGGTGGGGGCGGCACAGATGGCGGCCACCCACAGGTCCTTCTCCACGGCCTTCCGGACCAGCTGTTCCACCCTGGGGTCCTTGCCCAGGTTCTTATAGCCCGGACCGCCGCCGGGCAGAACGATCATCTCCGCCTGAGACAGGTCCACCCGGTCCAGGGTGATGTCGGCGGTGACGGTGATGCCGTGGCTGCCGGGGACAGGCTCCCCGGTCACAGACACCAGGGCGGTGTCGATCCCGGCCCGGCGAAGCAGGTCGGCAGGGGCCAGGGCCTCGATTTCCTCAAAGCCGGGGGCCAACAGGATGTATACCATGGTTTTATCCTCCTTTTTGTAGGGGCCGCCGCCTTCGGCGGCCCGCCGGTAAGGGTCACAGGGCGGCGAAGGCGCCGCCCCCTACGATCTTTTAATCCGTCTCCCCGCCGCCTTCACCAGCACCAGGGGGAGCTTGGCCATCCGGCCCGCCCGCCGCGGCTCCTTGGCCAGGCGGTAGGCCCACTCCAGACCCAGCTTCTGCCAGGACTCGGGGGCCCGCTCCACCCTGCCGGCAAAGACGTCCAGCGCCCCACCCAGGCCGATGGCCAGCCGGGCCCCGGTGTGCTTGCCCCACCGTGCCATCCACTTCTCCTGCTTGGGGGCCCCCAGGCAGACGAAGAGCAGGTCGGGCCGGGCGGCGGCCACCTTGAGCAGCACCGCCTCATCGTCCTTAAAGTAGCCGTCCTGGGTGCCGCACAGGGTGATATTCGGGCAGCGCTCCAAAATCCTCCGGCCGGCCTCCTCGGCTACGCCGGGCTTGGCCCCCAGCAGGTAGAGCCTCCCCCCCGTCTCGTTGAGGCAGGAGAGCATGTCTGCGGCAAACTCAATGCCGGGCACCCGGCCTTTCAGGGGCGTGCCCTGAATTTTTGCGGAGTAGACCACCCCAACGCCGTCGGCCAGGACCAGATCGGCCTCGTTGAGCACCCGGCGAAATTCGCCGTCCTTCTCTGCGGCCAGGATAAACTCCGGGTTGGGGGTAACCACATAGTGGAATTTATCCTCGCTCAGCAGGGCGGCCCCCGCCTGGACGGCCTCCTGCCGGGACAGGTCGTCAAAGCAAATTCCCAAAATTTCTTTTTTCAATCGAACCTCCACGCGCCCGCCGGCGCTTTCTTCCGCCCTCTGTTTTGCCCGTCAGGGTAAGCTTTCCCAGCCAGGCAGTCGCTCAAACAGAGACGTACTTTTCCTTATACTGTTCTGCTATTCTACCACGGAACGGCGGGAATGTCTATGAAATTTCCATGAAGATTTTTCTAATTGCGCTGTCATGCGGTCCGCTTTTTGTAACCGTTCTGTAACTTGACCATTATCAACTTCAAGTGTAGTATATATACAACTACAGATGAAGTGGATGTGATTTCATGAAGCGGCTCCCCGATACAGAACTTGAGGTCATGAAGGCCCTGTGGGCCACCGGCCCCGACACCCCCCGCGCCACCCTGGAGGACAGGCTCTCCCCCTTCGGCTGGGCGGCCAACACCATCAACACCTATCTCTCCCGTCTGGCGGAAAAGGGCTTTGTGGCTGTGCGCCGGGTGGGCAAGAGCAACCTGTACACCCCCCTGGTCGCCCGGGAGGAATACCTGTCCTTCGACAGCCGGGCGGTGCTGGACCGCCTGTACGGCTCCCCCCGGAACTTTGTGGCCGCTCTGGCCCGGGAGGGCTTTGCCCAGGGGGAGCTGGAGGAGCTTCGGGCCCTGCTGGAGCAGCTGAGCGGAGGGCGCGGTTAATGAATCAGATGCTCCTCACCCTGGGGACGCTGACTCTGGGCGGCTCTGCCGCCGTTCTGCTGCTGGCTCTTGCCGGCCGCTCCACCCGCGGGCGGTATGGCGCCAAATGGCGGTGCTGGGGCTGGCTGCTGCTGTGCCTGCGGCTGGCTGTTCCCCTCCCCCTGCTCCCCCACGGAGAGGCCAGAGCCCCCATCCAGGTGGACCTCCCCACCCCGCCCCAGACGGTCCAGCCCATCTCTCCCCCCAGCGTCTCCGCGCCGGAGGCCCCCTCCCCCGTCCAGCCCGTCCAGCCCGTCCAGCCCGTCCAGCCTGTCCAGCCCCAGCCGGAGAAGTCCCTGACCCTGGAACAGCTCCTGCTGCTGGTGTGGCTGGCGGGAGCGGCGGCTATGCTGCTCTGGAACAGCTGGACCCACCTGCGGTTTCTGCGCTGGCTGCGCCGGTGGGCCGCCCCGGTGGCCGACAGCCAGGCGATCGCCGCCTTCAACCAGCTGGGGGACAAGCTGAAGCTGAGCAAGCGGCCCCAGCTGCTGGCGTGCCAGGGGCTGAAGGTGCCCATGCTGGCCGGGGCGCTGCACCCCGCCATCCTCCTGCCCCAAGAGGACATGTCCGGCGAGGTTTTGGGCTTCTCCCTGCTCCACGAGCTCACCCACTACCGCCGGAAGGATATCTGGCTCAAGAGCCTGGCCCTGTGGGTCAACGCCCTGTATTGGTTTAATCCTCTCATGTGGTATATGCTCCGCCTGGTGGAGCGGGATACCGAGCTGGCCTGCGACGAGGACACCCTGCGCGCCCTGCCGCCCCAGGATTTCGCCGCCTATGGCCAGACCATCCTGGACGCAGTGGCCCGATTGCAGGAAAAATCCGATTGAATGATGAAAAAAGGCTCCTTTGCCTGAGGGGCCTGCGAAAGGAGTATTCCAATGAACGAAAAAATGCCCCGCACCCCCTTCTCCACTCCCCTGTCCGGGTCGGCCCGGGAGGCCGAGCTGCGGCTGAAAAATATCTTTTCCGGGCCCAAAAAGCGGCCTCCGGTGCTGTTCCTGGCCCTGATATTTGCCGTCTGCCTCCTCTGCGGCAATCTGGTCTCCTGCCAGGTGGCCCAGGCGGAGCCGCAGGTCCCCGATGGGTCCGTTGATCTGTCCCAAACAGATGAGGCGGAGTGGCGCCTCACCGCCGGCGTCACCGTATTCCCCCAGCGGCCCGACCTGAACCGCAACGGCGTCCCCGAGGAGGTGCGGCTGTATGTCCCCGCCGAATACGGCTCCAGCCAGCAGCTGGAAATCTGGGAGGACGGCAAACGCATCTTCCAGGAGACGGGCAACGAGGCCCATGTGGGCTGGAATGCCATCTTCCTGTGTACTCTGGAGGGGGAGGACTGCCTCCTGCGCTACCACCCCACCATGTACCAGGGCGGCGCGAGCTATGTCTATAAGCTATTTACCCTGGAGGGGGACACGGAACACATCGTCCAAGAAAATGAGGTGAGTTTCGAGGTCAACTTCGGAATGCCCACCCCCGACGGCGGGGTGGTGGACCCGGCGCAGCTCTTCGACCCGGAGGCCGTGGCCGGCTTTATGGAGGAGATCAACGGCCTGCTCTCCCACAGCGTCCAGCTACTCAACACCGACCAGGACCTGCTGTCCAGCTTTGAACGGGAGGGCCGCCTGGAGGATACCCTGTGGTTCCTGGACATTGACCCGGAGCTCTTCACCTCCGACCCTCAAAAGTCCCTCCGGGAGAACATACAGGACTACTACCGCACCATGGCCGAGCTTTTCCCCGGCCGGGAGAGCAGCGGCCAGCCCCCCGAAGAGCCGGCCGACAGCGCGCCCGCTGAGAGGGGTATCATGCCCTTCGACCGTCCCCTGGAGCTGTACTTTTTAAGCGGCGCCGGGGGCTGGTCCACCGACCTGCGCATCCTCCCTGACGGCTCCTTTGTGGGTGATTACCACGACTCCGATATGGGGGGCGGCGACGGGGATTCCCCCCGCGGCATCCAGTACGTCTGCACCTTCCACGGCAAATTCAAGGATGTAATCTCCGTCAGCGAGCACGTCTGGTCCCTCACCCTGGCGGAGCTGACCCTGGACACCGGCCATCCCGTGGGGGAGGAGTGGATCGAGGACGACGTGCGGTATGTCTCCAGCGACCCCTACGGCTTCAACCGCTCCGAGGGCGGGGCCCTGGAGCCCGGCGCGAGGTTTATGCTTTACTCCCCCCAGGCCAGGGGCTACGCCCCCACCGACGAGCTCTACGGCATGAACGAGGACAGCCCCGACTCCAATCTGTACGAGTTCTGGAGCTGGTGGCCCAACCGCCACGCCTGGGGCCCCGACGACACCCTGGACTGCTGGGGCCTGCGCAGTCTGTCCACCGGATATGGATTTTTCTCCGAAATGTAGAAAAAAGGCTTCCCCTTCAGGGGAAGCTGTCGAGCGGAGCGAGACTGATGAGGCATTTCGCCGCAGGCGAAATATGCGAAGCAAATAAGACCTCTGCGGAGACGACCTCATCCGTCAGCGCCTTCGGCGCTGCCACCTTCCCCTAAAGGGGAAGGCATAACACGAAAGGAGTATGCCCCATGAACAACAAAATCCCCCGCACCCCCTTCTCCACTCCCCTGTCCGGGTCGGCCCGGGAGACGGAGCTGCGGCTGAAAAATATTTTCTCTGGGCCCAAGAAGCGGCCTCCGGTCCTGTTTTTGGCCCTGATGTTCTCCGTCTGCCTGCTGTGCGGCAATCTGGTCTCCTGCCAGGTGGCCGCGCCGGAGGGGGAGGCCGCCCCCGGCCGGCTGAACAATTCCCAGACGCCCGACGTCTCCCTGGACCTGACGGAGCACGAGCCCTCCGCGGTCACCTACAAGCTGGGTGAGAACCCCCTGAGCGAGGGGGAGGAACTGCTGCTGGAGACCCTGTTCCGGACCGCGGAGCGGCATAATGGATACCAGTTCCAGTCTCCCACCGCCCAGCTGATGAGCTGCATACAGAAGGACGGCTGGGTCCTGGGGGCGGTCTTTGTGGAGGACCACCTGGAGAACACCCTGATTTTGGGCATCATGGACAAGGAAACCGGGGAGGTGCCCCACGCAATATTCCAGCGCTCCTGTCACGGCGGCTTCCCCCAGGTGGTCACCTTCCGGGGCGATGACGGGGAATACCGCCTGCTCTACACCTTCAACGGCCAGGAGAACGGCCAGCTTGACGGTCAGGCGGGGGTAATCCGCTTCGACGGGGAGTTCATGGCCTGGGAGTGGCCCGTAGAGGGGGACGCCCGCTACGGCCATGAGCCTCCCGGAGCCTCCCCGGCGGCCTTCAGCGAGTACGAGGCCTATTGGGACAATCACCTGGCCCTGCTGGCCCCCGGCGGGCTGGACGTGTACACCGCCAACCCGGAGTTTGTGTGGGGCGGAGACGAACCCATGTGGCAGCTGGACCACAACGAGACCTTCTGGCACGATTCCAGCAGCGCCGAGGAGCTGCCTATGCCCATCTACTTTCAGTCTCTGAAATGGCTGAATGAAACCATGGAGCCCGAAGCCGGTTGGCGGATTCTCTCCCTGGTTCCCAACGAGGAGAAATGCGACCCCGGGAAACGGATTGACTGCTACACCCTCTGGGCCCACACCGACAACGACCAGAACGAGCTGACCGCTGACCTGTACTTCCCCTACGAGCAGGAGGGAGCGCGGCGCAGCTACAACCTTCTGGCCCACGCCGAAGTCAACCCCAGCCAGCCGGGCGGCGGCGGGATAGGAGATTAAGCTGCCCCTCCAAAAAATTCCCCGTCCCTCTTGCCTTTCGGAAAAAATTCGGTTATACTGGTAGGCAAGAGAGCGGGGCCGGACCCTCCGGCCAATCCCGCCGGCGGAGTCCGGCAATACTAAATTTTAGGAGGACACACAGTATGAAAGTAGCGATTTTCGGCGCCGGCACCATGGGCAGCGGCATTGCCCAGGTCTTCGCAGCCAAGGGCCACACCGCCCTGATGTACGCCAGCAGCGTAGCTTCCGCCCAGCGGCACAAGGACAACCTGGACAAATCTCTCCAGAAGCGGGTGGACAAGGGCAAGATGGACCAGTCCGTCAAGGACGAGCTGATGGCCCACGTGCTGGTGGAGGAGAAGTCCGCCGCGGCCGATGCCGATCTGATCATCGAGTGCGTGAAGGAGGACATGGCCACCAAGAAGGAGCTGCTCAATGAGCTGGACGCCATGTGCAAGGAGACCGCCATCTTCGCCTCCAACACCTCCTCCCTGTCCATCACCGAGATGGCCCTGGGCCTGGAGCACCCCGTCATCGGAATGCACTTCTTCAACCCCGTGCCCAACATGAAACTGGTGGAGATCATCCGGGGCGCCAACACCGACCAGGATACCTTCGACTTCGTGTGGAACCTGTCCAAGGAGATCGGCAAGGAGCCTGTCAAGGTGGCTGAGGCCCCCGGCTTCGTGGTCAACAAGATTCTTATCCCCATGATTAACGAGGCCGCCGACCTGCTGTATACCGGTGTGGCCAGCGCCGAGGGCATCGACACCGCCATGAAGCTGGGCGCCAACCACCCCATGGGCCCCCTGGCCCTGGGCGACCTGGTGGGTCTGGACGTCTGCCAGGCCATTATGGACACCCTCTACAACGAGACCGGCGATCCCAAGTACCGCTGCTCCCTGCTCATCCGCAAGATGGTCCGGGGCGGCCTGCTGGGCCGCAAGACCGGCAAGGGCTTCTACGACTACAGCAAATAATTTTTCCAGATAAGAGCACGCCGTCGGAATTACCCGGCGGCGTGTTTTTTGCGCGTTTTCATTCTGTAGGGCAAGGGCTCTGCCCTTGCCTGACAATTCCCCTCTTCCGCAAAAGGGAATGTCTATTGGAAGATTTTATGTAGGGGCCGGGCTCCGTCCCGGCCCGTCTCTCGAAACAGGAGCGCTTCCGGAAAAGCGGGGCGGGACAGAGCCCGCCCCCTACTTGCTAAAATGCGCCATTCGGACACACCCCTGTCAAGGAGGCAAGGGCAGAGCCCTTGCCCTACACGCGGAAGCTCACGTAAAATTCCGCATGGTGCACTCCACAAAATAAGACTGGCTCTGTCCCTCCTGGGCGATAAGGCCGACGTCTCCAAAGTAGCGATAACCGGAAAAGCTCATTTTGCTGTCAATCTGCGCGCCGTCCAGGGTAGTGTGGAGGTTCCCCTCCGCCTCAATCAGCTCCTTACAGGCCGCTGTGATTTTCCGCTCCCCCAGCCGGCCATAGAGGAAGGACCGGGCGGCTGCCACAATTTCCTCGTAGGGTAGGCTGACAAGGTAGGTCTCCTTCCCGGTGATGGGCTCCCCGCTCTCGTAGGCCTGCACCAGTTTAATCTCGGTGAGCACGCCGCCCTCCTGGGTAAACTGGAAAACGGGCTGAGGCACCGGAGACTCTCCCATTATGTCGATCACCACCACCCCATTTCTCTCAGGGGCCTTTTGGAAACTGCCCTCTTCCGTCAGATAGGCAGACAGGTTCTCCTTCCCGTAGGAGAACTCCATAAACCGGTTGTAGTTGTCCACAAACTGCTCCACGGTGAGCTCCGCTCCCCGGTGGGGCGGCATGGAGGCCAGCAGGTGGCCTCCCACCATCAGCCCGGTGCAGGCGGCCCAGGCCGCCAGACAGCCCGCGACCCGCAGCCAGCCGCGCCTGCCCTCCCAGAAGCCCCGCTCCCGGGTGCTGCCGTCCAGGTAGAGCTGGTCCTCCTCCCAGAACAGGGGGTTCTCGTGATAGACCTGCCAGCAGGCCCAGATGAGCATGGCGATGCCGGGAATTTGCAGCAGCAGCACCCTGCTCTGGATTAATCCATAGGCAAATCCGAAATACAGCACCACATAGGCGGTGCGCTGGGCGGACTCGTCCAGGCCCAGCCGGCTGCCGTCCTCCCGGAGGATTTTCAGCCCCAGCAGGGCCTTGCCGGGGGTGGTCCCCCAGACGTGGAGCATCACCGTCTCTACCCCAAACATCGCCAGCAGGGCGGTGAGGCTCAGCAGGAACCCGCTCCCTCCGCTCTCGGACACCCGGATAAAATTCATCCGGGTGGTCATCTGGAGGGCGAAGACGATCAGCGCGTGGTACAGGGCCAGATCCAGCGTCCGGGCGAAGTACCGCCGCCAGGGGAAGATGCGCACCGGGTCCTGGTCCTTAGCCAGCACCTCTCCGGCCTGGGCCAGCTGGTTCAGATACCGCCGGGCGTCCAGGGTGTAGAAGCTCACCCCGTCCGCGCGCATGTCCCGGCACAGCCGGGCGGCCTGGCCCAGCTCCTGGCGCAGGCTCTCCAGGTCGGCCTCCCGCCGCTCCAGGGCGGGCTCCAGCGACCGCTCTCCCCGCTGAAGCTCATGGATTTCCTCCAGCGAGAAGCCCAGCTGCCGCAGCAGCTTGATTTTCAGCAGCGTGTCGATGTCCTCGTCGGAGTAGCTGCGGTAGCCGTTCTCTCCCCGGGCAGGGGAAAAAAAGCCCTGTTCCTCGTAATAACGGATGTTGGCCCGGGCCAGCCCGGTGTGGAGCTCCACCTCTTTGATGGTCATGACGCTGTCTCCTTTCTGTAGGGGCCGACGACCCGGCGGCCCGCAAAAAATGCCGTGCCGGGTCGTCACGCCCTACCGGCATGATGATCGGCCATGGGTGAATGGCCCCTTACACCCTATACTTTACACTATCAAGGGGCTTTACAGTCAAGAGAAAATTCAAATTTTCCTGATTTTTCCCGTCCAAACGGCAAAAGCGGCCCGATGGTTTCCTCGGGCCGCCTTGATACAGGCGTTACAGGCAGGCTTTCAGCGCGTCCACCCGGTCGGTCTTTTCCCAGGCCACCCCTAGGTCCTCCCGGCCGAAGTGGCCGTAGGCGGCCAGCTGGCGGTAGATGGGCTTGCGCAGGTCCAGGTCCCGGATGATGGCGGCGGGGCGCAGGTCGAAGACCTTCTCCACCGCCTCCTCCAGCTTGGCGTCGGAGACCGTTCCGGTGCCGAAGGTGTCCACCCGGACGGAGACGGGCCGGGCCACGCCGATGGCGTAGGCCAGCTGCACCTGGCAGCGGGAGGCCAGGCCGGCGGCCACC
>JAAWEX010000032.1 GCA_022794495.1 Lawsonibacter sp.
AAGCAGTGCTTCCTTTGATGTATCTGCATCATAGCAGAAAACCGGGCGCTGTGCGGGAATGTCCGCAAACGGTTGGTTTTTGACCGCGAAAAGGGGCGCCTGCCCGCAGTGGCAAGCGCCCCAGCTTGTCGAAAAAGTCTGCTCTCGACAGCGGGGGCAAGGTATGCTATACTAAAAAAAACCGACAATGGGAAGGCTCCCGACATCCGGAGAGATGATATGATGTTCGGACAAAAAGGGAGCGTCCGCAGCTGAGAGGAGGCTCTTATGGATATCAATGGTTTTTTTGCAAAACTTGATGCCTTTTTTGCAGGCAGAGACATGCAGGCGGCGGAAGCATACATGAAGGAAAGCTTGAACACCGCAGAAGACAGCGGCGATCTCAGGTCCGCCACCGCCATTTGCAACGAGCTTGGCGGTTACTTCCGCAAGCTGTCTCGGTACGAAGAGGGTGCGGCGCTCTATGAAAAGGCCCTTGCTTATATAGAGCAGCTTGGCCTTTCCGGCAGTGAGCATCACGCCACCACCCTGATAAATTACGCCACAACCTGCACCCAAGCGGGCGAACGGGAAAAAGCGCTCTCCTTTTTCCAAAAGGCCGCCGAAATATTTGCGGAAAAGGGGCTGACTGCGGATTACCGCGTGGCAGCTTTACACAATAACATCAGTTCTCTGTATCAGGATGCCGCGGACCTCCCAAACGCTGAAAAGCACTTGCGGATGGCGCTCTCCGTTCTGGAAGGCCTGGAGGGGACCGGGTTGGAAGCCGCAATCACCTACACGAACTGGGCGCAGCTCTGCCTTGCCGCGGACCGGCTGGCCGACGCGGAAGAAAAAGTCCTGCTGGCCCTTGGCTCCTTTGAAAAAGCCGGCGGCGGCCACGACACCCACTATGCCGCAGCGGTCAATGTTTTGGGAAAGATCAGCTATACGAAAGGGGACTATCCAGCGGCCATTGCTCAGTTCAAGGAGGCGATGGACCTCATCCAGCAGGAGTTCGGCGACGGCAACATGAGCTATGCGGTTCTTTGCGACAACACCGCCCGCTGCTACAGGCAGCTGGGCGACACTGAGCTTGCCAAGACCTTTGCGGACAAGGCGGAGGCCATTTATGGAAGGGTCCGGGCATGAAGGGGCTGGAGCTCTCCCAGAAATATTACGAGGCCTATGGGCGCGAAATGATTGAGCGGGCCGACCCGGCGCTGTTTATGCGGGTATCCGTCGGACTGTGCGGGGAAGGTTCTCAGTGTTTTGGCTTCGACGATCAAATTTCCCAGGATCACGACTTTGCGCCGGGCTTCTGCGTCTGGCTCAGCGATGAGGATTTTTCCCGCTATGGCCGCGCGCTGCAAAATGCGTATGACAGCCTGCCCCACCGCTTTTGCGGATTCTCCAGGGAAAATATCATCGCGGGGGAACGGCTGGGCGTTATGACCGGGGGGAGCTTTTACCGCCGCTTTACAGGAAATGCCGAGGGACCCCAGAGCAATATGGACTGGCTGATGACCCCGGAGGCCCACCTTGCCAGCGCTGTAAACGGCCGGCTTTTCCACAACCGGAACCCGGCTTTTTCCAGAACCAGGGAGAAGCTCCTGGCATTTTACCCGGAGGATGTACGCCGCAAGAAGATTGCCGCCCGGGCCGCCATTATGGCGCAGGCCGGGCAATACAATCTGCTGCGTCTGATTAAACGGGAGGACAAAGTGGCCGCGAGCCTCGCGTCTGCCCGTTTTGCGGAGGCGGCCATCTCCATGGCGCATCTTTTAAACCGGCGCTACACCCCCTTTTACAAGTGGGGCTTTTACAATATGCGGACCCTGCCAAAGCTGGGCGGGGTAATGGCGCCGCCGCTCGCCGCACTGGTCCGGATTCCTGCCCTCATAGGAGAACAGCCTGCCGGGGCAGTCCACGAGGAAGCGTTTCAGCTGACCGAGGAGATTTGCGCCGCCGCCGCAGAGGAGCTGCGGGCACAGGCACTATCCCAGACAGAGGATAACTTTTTGCAGCGCCATGCCGGGGAGATCATGGCGGGGATCAAGGACCCGCAGCTTCGTGCAATGCACCCTATGACAGACTGTCATAATTAATCGCAGAAAGAAAATTGGGGGGAAATAGAATGGGAAAAAATGTCAAGCTCATCGAAAGCATTATCAGTTTAGAGTGGGATATGTTTCAGAAGGTTAAAAATATCGGCGGCAGAGCCGGCTGTCAGGACGATCATGAGACCTTTACCATCATGCGCCGCAGCCAGTACGAAAACTGGACCGACGAAATGCTGCTCAGCTATTACACCTACGCCCTCTCCTGCGTGGAGAACGGCCGGAACCTGGTTACAGAAAAATACGCCCGCATGATGGAATATACCGACCCGCACTACTATAAGGAACATATTGAGGACTATTTGCCCTATGTGCCGGAAAAAAACCGCCGCCTGATTGACGAAATCGTAGAAATTATGGTCGCGTGGGGAGAGGAGCTTGCGAAGCAGTATCCAAAGCTCTCCGCCGCCGGAAGGCCCATTACCGCAGCGGGTGACAGCGCAGACTGTACCTCGCAGGAGACCTACGAGCGGGGCGAGCTTGCTACATACCCCACCGATCTTTTGGAGCTTTACGCCGCCTATTTGAAGGAACTGAGGGCACAGGGAAAGTCGCTGGCCGTTATGATTCAGGAGACCATGGTCGGTCTCTACGGCTACAAGTCCATCGGCGAGGCCGAGGCCGGCCTGTAATACAGGCGCCCGGCCTGTCAGTCCCAAATCACCTCATATTCCTCAAAGCCAGCTCCTAAAAGCGGACCTCCCACAGCCTTCTGCGGGAGGCCCTTTTGCTTATTTGCCCTCTGCCGGCTTTGTGAAAGAGCTCCAGTATTTGTCAATCCTTCATGACAGCCCCTCCTTCACGCTTATTTTGCCGCCATATCGCAAAAATCCTGTTGCTGCAACATATATTTGCTCCCCTATGCACCGCTCTGTAAGGTGCATTTGTATTGGGAACGTTTTGCGGAAAAGCACGTCTATGGTAGATAAGAGAGTTATCGCTCTTAAAAATTGAACATGAAAAGGAGACATACGAGATGAACAGGAAATTAACGGCCCTTGCATTAAGTGGCGCACTACTCTGTTCTATGGGGGTGCCAGCTTTGGCGGCGGGGAATGCTCCGTCTGTTTCCCGCACATCGGAGGCGATCAAAATGGAGAATGTTCAATCCCTGCCCAACAGTGTATTATATTTCGGAGAATTGAAAGGGATACTCACCGGAGAGGATGGAGCTGTCATCAGCCTGCACATGGATTCTCAGCAGTCGGGCGAATATGTGATGAAGATATCCGATCAAACCGTCTGGATTGACAGCGGCGAACGGACGCCCAGCATCCCCTCTGATCTGGCCGCAGGAGAGCGGCTCTATGTGTTCCACAGCCCGGTCTCCACCCGGTCCATGCCGCCTCAGTCTGCCGCCTTTGCCGTTGTGCGCAGCATTCCCCAGGATGTGGGCTGCGCCATGTACCACAAGGTGGAAGCGGCAGTGGAGCGGGAGGGCAAGCTCCAGATCACCACAGATAACGGCGGACTGTTTCTCTATGCCGATCAAGAGACCGCTCTGTCCACCTATACAGGGAACTCCCTGGACAGATTGGAGGATATCAAAGCCGGAGCATATATCATGGCCTGGTATGACGCTGTGGCACTGTCCTACCCCGGGCAGGCTTACGCCCAGCACATTATGTTGCTGGACCGGGAAGCCGCCTCCGAGCCCCTCACCCGCTCGGCGCTGATCGGCCTGCTTCATGAAGCACAGGGGAAGCCTGTGGTCAATTTTCTCATGAATTACAGTGATGTGGACCAGTCCGCACCCTATGCCGAGGCGATTCGCTGGGCCAGCAGCGAGCGGATCATCAGCGGCTACGGCGACGGCAGAGTTGGTCCAGGCGACGCTGTAAGCCGGGAACAGATGGCTTCCATCATCTGGCGCTGGGCCGGCAGCCCTATGCTTATGGACTACCCTGGCCTGACCAGCTACAGCGATGTGGGAGATATTTCCTCGTTTGCCCAGCCGGCGCTGGCCTGGGCCCACCAAAAAGGCCTGCTCCCCGCTGACGGCCATTTGGGCCCAAAGGAGATTGTATCTCTGACAGAGGCGGAGACTATCCTTGCCGCCCTGTGCGGCGAGAAGACCCCCATGGAATAATAGCCGCAAAATTTGACAGCTATGATTTACCCCCTGAGCTCCATGCTCAGGGGGTAAAATCGGCCTCTCTCAGTGCAGCGCCCTGGTGATACTATTTCTTGATAAATAAGATAGTTTCCTTTACAGCGTATAATATGATATAACAAGAAAAACGGATAGTAGTAGCCATCTCGGTATTTCCTCAGATTATCGCGATCGTATCCGGGCTGCTTACATAACGTGAACATAAAAAAGCGATATCCCTACTTAGCCAGGTGGGGATACCGCTTTTTTATTGATATCCCGCCGCCAGCGCCTTTTGGCTGAGGACCTGGGAGACAATCTGGATAAATCCGGCGGCATACCGGGGCAGATGCTCCCCCTGGGGGTAGCAGGCGTAAAAATGGCGGTGGTTCTCGTAGTCCTTCAGGGGATAGAAAGCCCCATACTGCCGGGCCAGATCGTCCACATAGATGTTGGAGCACAGCATACAGCTCCCCGTGCCCAGGGCCACCCGCCGGGCCACCTCCAGGGAGTCAGTCTCCAGCAGAACATTAGGGGTCAGACCGTATTGGCGGAACAGGGTGTCCTGAACCACTCGAATGCTGTGCCCCTCCTTCAAGCTGACAAAGCTCTCGTCCCTGGCCATATCCAGGGTAACAGGAGCTCCGCTGGGATACCGGCCGGTCAGCGGGGACTTTTTCCCCGCCAGGATGCCGATGACCTCCTCCTCGATCAGCTCATAGGTGAGCCGGGGGCTCACCGACTCCAGGGCAGCCAGGGCCAGATCAATCTCCCCCTTCATCACCAGCTCCTCCAGGTGAGCGCTGCCCCGCTCGGTAATCTCCAAGGTGACGTGGGGAAACTGCACCGCAAACCAGGGCAGAGCCAGGGGGAGCACCTGCATGGCCCGCTGGACGCTGATGCCCAATCGGAGCCGCCCGCTGTTCTCCTCCCGAATCTCCTGGATTTGATTTTCCAGCCGCTCGTTGGCGGCCAGAATGGTGTTGGCGGCCTGGAGATACTTTTCCCCAGCATAGGTCAGCTGGAAGGGAGAGACAGAGCGGTCGAAGAGGGCCACCCCCAGTTCCCCTTCCACCTGCTTGAGCATCTGGCTGAGGGAGGGCTGGCTGACATAGAGCTTTTTCGCCGCAGCGGTGATGCTGCCCTCCCGGGCGATGGCGCAGATGTACCGTGCCTGCTTCAAATTCATAGAAAAATCCCCCTCCGTTTGTCGCACAACGCCCAAAAGCCATAAGAAATTCCTTTTGTCCATCATAACACATCAATAGGAAAAGTCAAATAAAACCGCTCCGGTATAATGCTAAACTTATGGCCGGCAAAGAAAAACCATATTTGTCAGCAGAGAAAGACCGTGATAAGCTACAGCTACCAAAAGGCAATACCCAGATAAAAGGAGGCGCAGGATATGGAAATCTTAAAGCCTGCCATCGCCGGGACACTGGAGTCCAGCGACGCCCAGGTGACGGTGGAGCCTGGGGAGGGCGGCATCGAGCTGGCCCTCACCAGCAGCGTGATGAACCAGTACGGCCGGCAGATCAAGGCCGCGGTGCTGGAGACCCTGGAGCGGCTGGAGGTCACCTCCGCCCGGGTGACCGTGGTGGACAAGGGGGCGCTGGACTGCACCCTCAAGGCCCGGGTGGAGTGCGCGGTGTTCCGCTCCTGCGGCCAGTCCGAGAAAAATATCCCCTGGGGAGGTGCTGTCAGATGATCCCTCGTCCCAAGCCCGAGCGGTTCCGGCTGCGCCGGACCATGATGTTCATGAACGCCCAGAAGCCCGGCCTCATCAAGGACGCCTACATCTACGGCTGTGACTCCATCATGCTGGACCTGGAGGACGCCGTTGCCGAGAACCAGAAGGACGCCGCCCGGTTCTCCCTGTATCACGCCTTGACCACCATCGACTACGGCGACACTGAGGTCATCGTCCGCATTAACGGCCTGGACACCCCCCACTGGCAGGAGGATATTCGTGTCTGCGTAGCCGGCAGGGCCGACGGTATCCGCATCGCCAAATGCGAGAGCGCTCAGGACGTGCTCACCGTGGAGAAAGCGGTGGAGGAAGCTGAGAAAGAGTTCGGGGTCGAGGTGGGCCGCACTCTCCTCATGGCCGCCCTGGAGAGCCCCAAGGGCATCCTGAACGCCTACGAGATTTGTTCCTCCTCCGACCGGATGTTCGGGGTGGCCATCTCCGGCGGCGACTTTCGCAAGTGTATGCAGACCTCCCCCCAGCGCGGCGGGGTGGATATGCTCTTTGCCCGGGGCCAGATGCTGCTGGCCGCAAGAGCGGCGGGCATTCAGTGCTTCGACACCGTCTTCACCAGCCTGGACGACCAGGAGGGCTTCGAGGCCGAGGTTTTGCAGAACAAGGCCATGGGCTTCGACGGCAAGAGCCTCATCAACCCCAAGCAAATTCGTTTTGTTCACCAGGTCTTCGCCCCCACCGAGAAGGAGGTCATCCAGGCGGAGAAGATTGTCCGGGCCATCAAGGAAAACGCGGAGAAGGGCCTGGGGGTGTTCACGGTGGACGGCAAAATGATCGACATCGCCTTCCTGCCCGGCGCGGAGCGCACGCTGAAATTGGCCCGGGCCTGCGGCATGTATGAGGGGGACTTGGTATGAAGAATGCAGTAGGACGCGAGATTCCCGACTCCCTGCTGGTGGACGGCAAGGAGGTCTACCAGGGCAAGAACTATATGGACGGCAAATACCTCCAGAAGGCCGCTCCCAGGACGAAGCGGTATGAGCCCCCCCGGGAGAGCAAAATCGTGGACTCCATCGTCCAGGCGTTGCAGGACTGCGGGGCCAAAAGCGGCATGACCTTCTCCTTCCACCACCATCTCCGGGACGGGGACTATGTGGTGAACCTGGTGATGAAGTCCGCCATTGAGGAGCTGGGCCTGGAGGACCTGACCATCGCCGCCTCCAGCCTGGGCGCCGCCCACGACCCCATCGCCGACTACATCGAGGCGGGCAAGGTGGTGGGCATCCAGACCTCGGGCATCCGGGGCCGGATGGGCGAGGTGGTATCCGCCGGCAAGCTGAAAACCCCCGCCATCATCCGCTCCCACGGGGGCCGGCCCCGGGCCATCGAGGGAGGCGAGGTCCACATCGACATCGCCTTTATCGCCGCCCCCACCAGCGACTGCGCAGGCAACTGCCGGGGGGTGGGCGGCAAGTCGGACTGCGGCTCCATGGGCTACGCCATGACCGACGCCAAGTACGCCGACCATGTGGTGGTGGTCACCGACTGTCTGGTGGACTTCCCCAACTTCCCCGCCTCGGTGGAGGCCATCGACGTGGACGCGGTGGTGGTAGTGGACTCCATTGGCAGCCCGAAAAAGATCGCTTCCGCCGCTGCGCGCATCAGCCAGAATCCTCGGGACCTGATGATGGCGGAGAACGTGGCAAAGGTGATTGCCTCCACCCCCTGGTTCCAGGAGGGCTTCTCCTTCCAGACCGGGGTGGGCGGGCCCAGTCTCGCCGCCAACCTGTTTCTGGAGCAGTACATGGACCAGCGGGGCATCAAAATGGGCTGGGCCATCGGCGGCATCTGCGGCCCCATGGTGGAGCTTCTCCGCAAGGGCAAGGTGGGCAAGGTCATCGACGTGCAGGACTTCGACCTGGACGCGGTGCGGTCCATCCACACCACCCCCGGCCACTACGAGATGTCCGCCAGCCAGTACGCCAACCCCGCCAACAAGGGGGCCTTCGTCAACAAGCTGGACTTTGTGGTGCTGGCCGCCCTGGAGATCGACACCGGCTTCAACGTCAATGTCCTCACCGGCTCGGACGGTGTTCTCCGGGGCGCCCCCGGCGGGCACCCGGACACGGCGGCGGGGAGCAAGGTGTGCATCATCGTCACCCCTCTGGTCCGGGGGCGGATGGCCACCGTCTGTGAGCATGTGGTCACGGTGACCACCCCCGGGGACTGCGTGGACGTGCTGGTCACCGACTACGGCATCGCCGTTAACCCCCTGCGGCCCGACCTGGTCCAGTGCCTGGACGAGGCGTGCATCCCCCACGTGACCATCGAGGCGCTGAAGGAGAAGGCCTACTCCCTGGTGGGCCGGCCCGACGATCTGGAGTGGGAGGACAAGGTGGTGGCCGTACTGGAGGCCCGGGACGGCACCATTTTGGATGTGGTGCGCAAAATCAAGCCCTTGACCCTATAATAATTTGATTCTCCTTTTTTCCTCCCCCTTACCCCTGGCGTTTACGTACCGCGGCGTCAGGGGGCTTTTATTCCCACAAATTTTTTGCTATACTGATACTAAGAGGTGATCATTATGGGTGAAACTTTGGCCGCCATCTCCTCCAAGGATGTCCGTGCCCAGCGGCAGGTGGACGCCCTTCTGGAGCAGGAGGGCGTCCGCCGGGACGGTAATCTGGACTACACCTGCGGCCTGTTCGATGATAACTGGAGGCTTGTGGCCACCGGGAGCTGCTTTGGAAGCACCATCCGCTGTCTAGCGGTATCCAGCGACC
Source organism: Lawsonibacter sp. (assembly GCA_022794495.1). Classification (GTDB taxonomy): domain Bacteria; phylum Bacillota; class Clostridia; order Oscillospirales; family Oscillospiraceae; genus Lawsonibacter. The sequence continues at coordinate 8,677 of JAAWEX010000032.1, forward strand.
GCCAGGGGGAGGGACTGCTCAACCAGATTGTCACCCATCTGATGGCGGTTCAGGCGGAGCGGGGGAACACCCACCTGTTTCTCTACACCAAGCCCAAGAGCGCCAAGTTCTTTGGCGGCCTGGGCTTCTATGAGATCGCCCGTGCGGAAAACAGTCTGGTCTTTATGGAGAACCGCCGCCGGGGCTTTTCGGACTACTGTGCCGCCCTGGAGAAAACTTGCCGGGAGGGGACTTCTGCCGCCATCGTGATGAACGCCAACCCCTTCACCCTGGGCCACCTCCACTTGGTGGAGCGGGCGGCGGCGGAGAACGCTGCTGTCCACCTCTTCGTCCTCAGCGAGGAGGCGGGTCCCATCCCCTTTGACGTGCGGAAGCGGCTGGTGGAGGCGGGCATCGCCCACTTGCCCAACGTGGTCTGCCACGATTCCGGCCCCTACATCATCAGCGCTGCCACCTTCCCCAGCTACTTCCTCAAGGACGAGGACACAGTCATCCGCACCCACGCCGCCCTGGACCTGGAAGTCTTTGGGAAGATCGCCCCCCGCCTGAACATCGCCCGGCGGTATGTGGGGGAGGAGAAAGCCAGTCATGTCACCGCTCTGTACAACGAAATTATGGCCGCCCGCCTGCCCGAGCTGGGGGTGGAGTGCCGGGTGATCCCCCGGCTGGAAGCAGAGGGGAAGCCGGTGAGCGCCAGCATGGTGCGCCAGGCCATTCACGACAGGCAGCTGGAGGATATCCGGTCTCTGGTGCCGGAGAGTACCTGGAGCTATTTCAACTCCCGGTCAGCCCAGCCTGTCATTGAGGCCATCCGGCGGGAGACAAACGTCATTCATTACTGAGGAGAGAACTGGCATGGAACGGGAAGTAACTTTAATGGAGATGCTGGAGGCCCGGGAGGCCCGGGTCCGGGCTCAGGATGGCCTGCGGGAGCAGTATGGGGTTCCGGTAATCTCCTTTACCTTGAACATCGCCGGACCGGTGAAGGACTCCCCCCTCATCCGCCGGGCCTTTCGGGCGGGACAGGAGGAATTAAAAGCGGGCCTGCGGGCAGCCAGGCTGGAAACGCTCTGGCAGGGGGAGCACCTGGCCCCCACCGGCTGCGAGGAGCTGTACGCCGTGAACGGGACGGCAAAGGAGGTGAAAGCCCTGTGCGTCTCCATCGAGGACGGCTCCTCCCTGGGGCGGCTCTTTGACATGGACGTGCTGGACTCCGACGGCCGAAAGCTGGATCGAGAGGAGGTGGGGGGCGGTTCCCGGAGCTGCATCGTCTGCGGCAGGCCGGGGAAGGGCTGTGCCTCCCGCCGGGTGCACACCGTGGAGGAGCTGCAAGAGGCCACCCGACGGATTATGGAGGAGCACTTTGCCGCCGCAGATCAGGAGAAGGTGTCCGCCCTGGTGACTCAGGCCCTGCTGGACGAGGTGTGTACCACCCCCAAGCCCGGCCTTGTGGATCGGGCCAACAACGGCAGCCACCGGGACATGGACATCTTCACCTTCACCGCCAGCGCCGCCGCCCTGGCACCCTACTGGGGCAGGTGCTTCCAGATCGGCCGGGAGACGGCGGACCTCGCCCCTTCCCAGACCTTCCAGACTCTGAAGCAGGCCGGCCAGGGGGCGGAGCGCACCATGTTTGCCGCCACGGGAGGCGTGAACACCCACAAGGGGGCCGTCTTCACCCTGGGGACCATCTGCGGGACGATAGGGCGACGTTGGAAAGCGGATGTCCCCTGCCGAGACCCGGAGATTATTTTATCGGAGTGCGGGGCCATGGTGTCCGCCGCCGTGGAAGCGGACTTCGCCGCCCTGGACACCAAAACTGCCCGCACGGCGGGAGAGCGGGCCTACCTGGAGCAGGGCCTCACCGGCGCGAGGGGGGAGGCGGCCAAGGGCTTTCCCAGTGTGCGGGAGGTTGCTCTGCCCGCCCTGAGCCGCGCTCTGGAGGCCGGCCTGAACAAAAACGATGCAGGGACTATCGCTCTGCTCCACCTGATCGCCCAGGGAGCGGACACAAACATGGCCGCCCGGGGCGGACCGGAGCGGGCAAAAAAAGCGGCAGAGGACTGCGCACGTCTGTTGGAACGCTGTCCCCTGCCTGAGGTGGAAGATATTTCTCGGTTAGATCAGGAGTTTATCCGGGATAATCTTTCTCCCGGCGGCTGCGCCGACCTGCTGGCCGCATCATTTTTTATCGCAAAATGGAAAGATTTTGGTTGACGCGACGCAGATGGCTGCCGGCCTCGCAAAGTTCGACAGCGGCTAAACGGCTGCTTATAAGGAATTTTCTCCCTCCAGGAGACAGCCCCAAACGAGGCTCACTCCACAGTGTGGGACTGAAGTACATCCAGAATCGTTCCGTCCCGATACTCCACCTTGACCACCGGCCTGCCGGTATATGTCATAGGCTGAGGTCTGCCGGTAATGGAGTATGCCAGGGCACATAGCTCCTCTATACTTGCCAGCCTGATCCCGCTCTTAGCTAGATCCTCCCGCAGCATGGGGTAGGACCGGTGCCTGGGATTGAGGGCCACGCCGGCCTGGGTGACCACGCAGGCCACCGTATCCCCAGGAGTACAGCGGGCCTCCACCCGCTCCACCACCGAGGGGATGCGGCCCCGCACGATCGGCAGGGCTACAATGGATACATCCGCACCCACAGCCACATCCGGGCCCCCTCCAAGTCCGCCCATCATCCGGCCGGAGGCCCCTGTGAGGATATTAACGTTAAAGCTGACATCTACCTCCAGGGCGCCCAATACGCCGAAGTTGAGCCTGTCCAAAAAAATGCCTTTACCGCAGGCCCCGGCGTAGTCGGCATTGTCGATCTCCACCACGCCGGGGCGGCTAAGGATGGCCCCGGCAGCCACCGCGTCGAAGGACTGGCTGCACTCCACCGTCCGAATTTGCCCGGCGTCATACATATCGATGATAGCGGCAGTGATGCCCCCAAGGGCAAAGCTGGCTGTTACCCTTTGCTCCGCCATGCGTTGGGAAAGAAATTTGGTACATGCGATGGAGATGGCCCCCGCCCCCGTTTGAAAGGAGAACCCCTCCCGGAAAAGGCTGCACGCGGCAATTACGTCGGCCACCTGCTGGGCAATGGCGAGATCCCGGGGATTTTTTGTAAGCCGGGCGGCTCCCGCGCCAATTTTGGCCGGGTCGCCGATTTGCTCCACCTCCACCACATAGTCCACATACCGCTGGCCGATACTGGCCGGGCAGCAGGGGTAGGGCACCAGTGTGTCGGTAATAATCACCACCTTTTTGGCCAACCGGGCGTCCACAAAGGAGTAGCCCAGGCTGCCGCAGGGGTTGGCTCCAATCTGTCCGGTGCAGTTGCCCCGCTCGTCGGCGGCAGAAGCCACAATAAAGGCCACATCCACCGTCAGCTCCCTCGCCTCCATAGCCCGGGGGCGGGCCCCGTGGGGCCGGAGAATAGCCGGCTGGGGCAGGACAATGCTTCCATCCAGCAGTCCGTCCCCCAGCTCACCCCGAATACCGCTTGCTTCAACCCGGTTGATCGTGCCGTCACGCACGCAGTCCGCCAAGGAGAAATTTGCAAGGTTGACTACCGCGCTTGGGGCAAACCGCAGCCCCTTGATCCCCAGCGACCGGATGGCCTCCATCACCTGGCCCACCGCCAGGTCCCCCTCCCGGAAGGAGTGGTGGAAGGAGATGGTATCCCCATCCTTCAGTCCGGCGGCCTCGATTGCCTCACGGATGCTGCCCAGCAGCTTACTATCCCTCATCCTCTTCCCCTCCTGTCAGCAGGCCGGCCGCCTGTGCCTGGGCCAGCACGGTTCGGGCGCGGCGCTCCATGGGCTTGTCCACCATGCTGCCGTCTACCACTACCACGCCAGTGTGATTTTGTGCGCCCTGGATTAGGGCCTCCATGATCCGCTGGGCCTGGTGGATTTCCTTCTCTGTCGGCGTGAACGCCGCGTTGACAATGTCTATCTGTCTGGGATGAACGACCGTCTTTCCATCAAAGCCTAAGCTGCGTGTGGTTTTCAGGTCCTCCCGCAGGCCCTCCAGGTCCTCCAGGTCGCTGAATACTGCATCCTGGGCAGAGATGCCCGCCAGGCGGCAAGCCTCCAGCACCTGCATCCGGGCGTAGAAAATCTCCCACCCCGCCTTGGAGCGCAGGGCGCCCATGCTGGCGGTGTAGTCCTCCGCTCCCAAGGCCAGCGCGGTGATCCGTGGGCTGGCCCCAGCAATTTCACGGGCATTGGAGGCCCCCAGGGCGGATTCGATGTTGCACCACAGCTGGGTGGTCCCCAGGGGGATACCAGCGGTGCATTCGATGGCGGCAATTTGTTCCTCCACGCGGAGAACCTCCCGAGCATACTCCACCTTGGGCAGACGGATGGCATCTGGCCGGGCACGGACGGCCGCCTCCAGATCCTCTGCCAGCCAGGGGGAATACAGCCCGTTTACCCGGATTATGACATACTTGCCCGGAGGGCGGTGGTACCGCACGGCGTTGTAGACCAGAAACCGTGCCGCGTCCTTGCTCTCCGGGGAGACAGAGTCCTCCAGATCGTAGACGATACAGTCCTCGTGATAGAAACGGGCGTCCAGCATCTTGCCCGGACTGGAGCCTCCCACATATAGATTGCTGCGCATCAGGCCAGTCATAGCGCATCCTCCCTTGTCCAGTCGTAGGCGGCTTCGGCGGCGCGATAGAGCGCGCAGCGCACCCGGGCAGAGATGACGCAGTCCAGCGCCCCCTTATCCCGGAGCAGCAGATGGGCGTCCTCCACCCCGGCCAGCTCCAGCTCCCGGCGGGCCACCGCCTCGATAGCCGCGCCGAAGGCGGCCTTGACCTCACTCTCCAGCTCGATCTCCACGCCCCGCCCTGGGTTGGGAGTCACGGTGACCATCACATCGCTGGACTCCAGCGTGCCCGCTACAGCGGTTTTTTTTAATACCATGGCGTCCTCCTCTTCCATATCCGCACCAAAAGCGGGCCGTGCAAAACGGCCCGCTTTTTGGTTATTCATCCATCGACAATGATGTCGGCCATCTCCTGGGCATAGGCACGGATGTCGATGCCGTTGGTAAATGTCAGGCAGGTGCCGGTGGGGTAGCGCGTCTTTTCAATCCAGTGCTGGGGCATCTGGGAGGCGCCGTATTTGGCTCCCAGGATTACCCCGGCTACCGCGCCGATGGTGTCGGCGTCCCGGCCGAAGTTGCCTGCCAGGGTGACGCCGGTGCGAAAGTCCTTGTTGGCATACTTCAGACACACAAAGGCAGACGGGATCGCCTCCGCCGTGGTAGCCCAGGAGCTGGTCCACAGGAAGTCATGCAGCTCCATCCAGGCGTCCAACATACTGCCGCCCCTGCTTTCCAGAATCTCAAAGGCCTGGGTCATATTGTAGTACAGCCAGGAATCTTCGGGAATTGCGGACATAGCCGCATCAAAAATTTCATCCATGGAGCCGTCCACCATGGCAACGGAAACCGCCGCCGCCACGGCCTGAGCGCCCCACACGCCCTCTTGGAAATGGCTGATTTCCGACTCAATGCGCGCGAATTCCTTAGCTTTCTCCGG
>JAAWEX010000033.1 GCA_022794495.1 Lawsonibacter sp.
CACTTGGATATTGACGCATTTCCCCCAACTCCCGCTTGTTTTTCTCTATTATCTGCCTCCCACCTCCTTTTGTCAAAAGATTTTAAACAGGCTCTTAGAATAGGAGGAAGCCGTAATGCCAGAAGTAAAAGACGTTCAAGCCGCCGCCCCCGCTCAGGAGGCGGTCCAGCCCGCCGCGCCGGAGACCCCCGCCGCGCCCCCCAGGCCTCCGGTGAAAAAGCCGGCGGGGAAGGGCAGGCAGAAGATGATTAAGCGGGTGATTGCCCTGGTGTTGCTGCTGGCGATTGTGCTGGGGGCGGGCTTTGGCATGTGGTATCTGGTGTTTCGGGAGGACACCAGCGCAGGCACGCCCCTGACCGACGTGGCTATGCTCAACACCATCCAGAGCGTGGTGCAGGGGTACGGCAACGCCGTGCCCAAGGAGTCGGCGGCCATCACCCTGAACGCCGCGGGCACCGTGCAGGAGGTGTATGTGGAGGTGGGCCAGACGGTGTATGCCGGCGACCCGCTGTACACCATCTACAGCGAGGTGGCGGAGAACAACCTGATCCTTGCCCAGGAGGAGATGGATAAGCTGCTGGAGGAGGCCAACAACCTCACCGTCCGGGCCCCCTTTGCCGGAAAGCTGATGGATGTGGAGGAGTTCCAGCCCGACCAGGAGGTGGCCCTGGGGACGAAAATTGCCACCCTGGTCAACGACAGAAAGCTGAAGCTGTCGCTCTACTTCAGCTACGCCTATGAGAACGACATCCGGGCGGGCCAGGCGGTGGAGGTGTCCATTCCCGCCGTGATGAAGACCTTTACCGGCCGGGTGGAGAAGGTGAACCGGGTGAGCTTTGTCTCGCCGGAGGGGGCCGTCCACTTTGAGGCGGTGATCGTATTTGACAATCCGGGCACCCTTACCGCCGGAATGGATGCCTCCGCTGTTCTTACCGCCGGAGACGGCTCTGAGATCTACCCCTATGAGAACGGCCAGACCCAGTTCTATGAGACCCGGGATGTGCTGGCCAAGGCCTCCGGCCCGGTGGTGGGGAAGGGCAATTTGCTCAACCACGCCAACGTGGGCGAGGGGGAGGAGCTGCTGTACTTAGGGTCCTCCACCATCGACGAGAAGATCAAGGCCCAGCAGACCAAGCTGGAGCAGGCACAGGAGTCTATGAACAACTTTAACGCCGTGGCCCCCATCGATGGCCAGGTGCTCTCCTGCGCCCTGGTCCCCGGCCAGGACGTGAAGGAGGGGGACACCGCCATCACCATCTCCAACACCACCACCATGGTGGTGGATATCCAGGTGGACAGCCGGAACATCGGCTTTATTCAGGCCGGGATGACCATGGAGCTTACCGACGACTATGGCAACCCCTGCATGGGCACCGTTACGAATGTGGCCATGCAGGGCGAGGTGGGCACCGGCACCACCACCTACCCCGTCAAGCTGGAGGTGGACAACTCCATGGGCTCCATCTATAACGGGTCCTGGCTGAATTACAAGCTGGTTACCGCCGAGTCAGTGGACTGCGTCACCGTGCCCAACCAGTGCATCAAGCGGGTGAACGACATCGAGGGCACCCCCCACACCGTGGTGTTTGTCCAGGCCGGCTCCAAGCCGGACAACGCCATCGAGCTGGACCCATCCAGCCTGGGTGAGGGCGTGTCCGCCGCCGAACGCCTGCCCACCAGCGACCAGGGCTTCTGGCCCGTCCCCGTTACCACCGGCCTGTCCGACGTCTATAACTGCGAGATTACCGAGGGCCTGGAGGTGGACACCGTCGTCTTTACCGGCTGGGGCGCCGGCCAGGAGAACGGCATGGGCGGCGGCGTGATGATCGGATAAGGGGGCCGCGCTATGCTCATTGAGATTCAGGATATCTTTAAGATATACAACGAGGGGAAGGAGAGCGAGGTCCGGGCCCTGGACGGGGTGTCGCTCCAGATTGACCGGGGGGAGTTCGTGGCCATCGTAGGCCAGTCGGGCTCGGGCAAGTCCACCATGATGAACGTGCTGGGCTGCCTGGATATCCCCACCTACGGCACCTATCTGCTGGACGGCACCGAGGTCACCGACCTGACCGACCGGCAGCTGGCCCGCATCCGGAACCGGGAGATCGGCTTTATCTTTCAGGGCTATAACCTGATCCAGGAGCTGGACGCCCTGGAGAATGTGACCCTGCCCCTGATCTATCAGGGAGTGTCTGTGTTTGAGCGGGAGGACCGGGCTATGGAGGCCCTGGCCAAGGTGGGCATGGCCGAGCGGGCCCGCCACCGGCCCAGCGAGATGTCGGGCGGCCAGCAGCAGCGGGTGGCCATCGCAAGGGCCATCGCCACCCGTCCGCCTATCATCATGGCCGACGAGCCCACCGGCGCTCTGGACTCCAAGACGGGCAGGCACGTGCTGGAGATTCTGCGCCAGCTCAACGGCGAGGGCTCTACCATTATCCTGATTACCCACGACGACGGCATCGCCGCCCAGGCCCGCCGCCGGGTGCGGCTGTCTGACGGCAGGGTTGTCTCCGACGAGATGTTAAAGGAGGCGGCGGTATGAATTTGGCCCAGGCCTTTAAAATGGCCTTTAAGTCCATCTATATGAAAAAAACCCGCTCCTTCCTCACCATGCTGGGCATCATTATCGGCGTGGCCTCGGTGGTTATCATGGTGTCGGTGGTGTCGGGGCAAAACGCAAAGAATATGGAATGGATGGAGGCCATGGGCAACAACAATGTGGACGTAAACGCCACCTCCAATACCGGACTGAATATGGATGAGGTGCTCAACGAGTATGTGGCCACCCTGGACAAAAAGCTGGTGGTGGGCATCTCCCCCGTGGTCAACCTGTGGAGCGAGATGGTGGTCCGTTACGGCGGCAAGAGCTACTCCACCCAGAACTGGGAGAAGTGGGAGGATATGATCCAGGTGGTGCTGGGCAACGACGCCTATGGAGTGTGCAATGACTACACCCTGATGGAGGGCCGGGAGCTGTCCTTCCTGGACATTGAAAAGGAGAATAACGTCTGCGTCCTGGGGGGAGGGCTGAAGGAGAAGCTGTTCAACTACACCAGCCCTGTGGGCGAGACCATCACCATCAACGGCCTGCCCTTTCTGGTGGTCGGCTGGTATGAGGCCAAGGGCATCCAGGGCTGGGAGGAGATGGACAACCTGGTCCTCCTGCCCTACACCGTCAACCGGACGCTGAACAAAAACCAGACCATCTCTCAATGGAAGATCAAGTGCACCTCCAGCTCGGCCACCACCGAGGTGACCGCCCGGGTACAGGGCTTTCTGGACGGGATGTTTCCCGTTGACGAGAACGGCAACCAGCCCAACGGCTACGGCTACGCCAACACCAACAACACCTGGCAGGAGCAAAACCGGGAGCAGGCCAGAATGCAGACCCTGGTCATGGGCGGCATCGCCTGTATCTCCCTCATCGTGGGCGGCATCGGCATTATGAACATCATGCTGGTTACCGTCACCGAGCGGACCCGTGAGATCGGCATCCGGAAGGCCATCGGCGCAGAGCGGCGGTCTATCATCGCCCAGTTCCTGATTGAGGCCGCCGTCATCTGCGGCATCGGAGGCATTCTGGGCATTATCATCGGCTGCATGGGCGCGCTGATCGCCGGGAAGTTCCTGCTGGACGGGATGATCCTATGGCCCGACCAGGGGATTGTGGCGGGCGCCTTCCTGTTCTCGGTGGTGCTGGGCATCATCTTCGGCATGTATCCGGCGGTGAAGGCCTCTGGCCTGCAGCCGGTGGTGGCGCTGAGAGCGGAGTGATTCTGCAGGGGCGGATGGCATCCGTCCGCATAAGAGATGGACAAGACCGTAACGGGCGGCCACAGGCCGGCCCTGCGGGTAGAGTAAAATCAGACAGGAGAGTGAACAGCATGAAAGCATTCAAACGGCTGACGGCGGCTATTCTCACCGCCGCGCTGGCCCTGTCCCTGGCGGTGACGCCCGCAGGGGCCGCTGGTCCCGGTTCCTTTGTGGACGTGACCGACCGGAACACCGCCGTAAACGCCGACATCCTGCGGCTGATGGGGGTGGTCAGCGGCACCGGAGGGAATATGTTCAACCCCCAGGGCACCCTGACCAGGGCCCAGTTCTGCACGATGGCGGTCACCTTCCTCCAGAGAGGGGAGGAGGCGGCACGGTACGCCACCCGGACCATCTTTACCGATGTGCGGGGGAACCACTGGGCCCGCAGCTACATCAACCTGGCGGCCTCTATCATGGTGACCGAGGGGGACGGGGAGAACAGCAGAAGCGTCCCCCTGGTCTCCGGCGTGGGGGACGGGCGCTTTCTGCCGGACAGCGAGATTACCATGGCGGAGGCGGTTACCATCCTTCTGCGGGCCCTGGGCTACTCCGGCAAGCAGGCCGGGGCGGTGTGGCCCCAGGGATATTTGGACCTGGCCGGGTCAATCGGGCTGACCGGGGGCCTGGAGAGCCTGCGGGCAGGGGCCGCCATCAACCGGGCCCAGGCCGCGCAGCTCTTTGTCAACGCCCTGAAGTGCAAGACCGCCGACGGCAAGGTGTATTATGAGACCCTGGGCTCTGACATCAAGAAAAAGACCATCGTGCTGGCCGTTGGGGTAACCACCGACGACGGCAGCACCTCCGGGGCCATCCGCACCACCAGCAATAAGAACGCCGAGGCCTACCTCCCCGCCCACGGGGACGGCAGCCCCGTAGCTCTCCAGGGCAGGCGGGGGGACCTGGTGCTGGACAATAACGGGGAGATTATCACCTTTGTCCCCGACGACAGCACCGCCACCACCATTACCCTGAGCGGCGACGCCCAGGCCGCCTATGTGAAGGGCAACGGAGGCCAGCAGTATACCATTTCCAGCGACGCCCTGGTGTATATCGGCTCGGAGGGAGAGGGGAAGAGCTGGCTGGACGCCTACGCCTCGCTGACCGCGGGCACGCAGATTACCATGTACTCGGAGCGGGGGAAGATTACGGCGGTCTACTCCACCACCAGCACCACCACCATCGACTCCGACGCGGTGGTGATTATGGGCAGCGCCAGCAACGCCACCTTCCACGGCCTGACCGGCGGCGTGACCAGCTTTAACATCATGAAGGACCGGCAGCCCATCCGCATGAGCCAAATCAAGCCCTACGACGTGGTCACCTACGACCAGATGAGCAACACCCTGGTGGTCTCTGACCTGCGGATGACCGCCGTGTATACCGACCCCCAGCCCAGCCCCAAGACCCCCACCAAGCTTTCTGCGGCGGGCAAGGAGTTTGACGTGCTGAAGAGCGCCTGGGATACCATCGGGGATATCAAGCCGGGGGACAATGTCTCGCTGCTGCTCACCGCCGACGGCAAGGTGGCCGGCATCGTGCCTACCTCCCCCCAGACCCGGTCTACCGCCGTGGGTACCGTGGACGGCGGCAGCGTGTCCATCTTCCTGCCCAACGGCTCTACCATGTCCCTGGGCAAGGCCTCCAACGCCGGCAGCGTGGAGAATGGACAGCTGGTAATCGTCTCCGCCGACCGGGAGAGCTTCTCCGTCAGCCGCCTGCCCGAGAACCGGGCCCCCGGCGCCTTCGATTTGAACAAGCTGACGCTGGGCAACCTCACCGTCTCCTCCGGCGTGCGCATCTATGAGCAGACCAGAGGCAGCAATGTGACCGCCATCAGCCGGAGCGATTTGGGTATGGAGACCATCCCTGTGGGCAATATCGTCTCTTACCACGTGAACAGCGCCAATATGGTGGACTATATCGTCCTTACCAACGTCACCGGCAGCGCCTATATCTACGGCATGATGGTGGGAGGATATAAGACTGTGACTACGACGAACCTTTATGGCAGCTCCACTTCTGAGCGGTATGTGTGGAATCTGCGCAGCGGTACTCAGGAGATCGAATTTGACCCGTCCGTCACTTATCACGGCAGCAGCGGCGACATGGTGGGCGTGGTGGTAGGCAAGAACCGCGACGGCAAAAATACGATTCAAGAGGTCAAGCCCCTTACCATTCTGCGCAATGTGAAGCTGAGCGACTTCTTTGAGAGCCAGGGCGAGCCCTATGTCACCGTCAACGGCCAGACCTACCGCATCGCGGATAATGTGGAGTGCTACTACAACCGCACGGGGAACAAGGTATCAAAGGATAACTGGCTTACCGGCGATAACCGCCTGGTGTCGATTAAGACCTACTCCGACAGCTTTACCCTCTATGTGGATTCTGTGGGCCGGCAGGTGCGCGTCATCGCGGCAAACTGAATAGACAAGCGTGCCCCCGGCGCAAGCCGGGGGCACGTCTTTTTATAGATAGAACCGCCAGGGGAAGTGGACGGCCTCTTCGGCGTAGTCGATGCCGATCCGCTCGCCCACCTGGACCTGGGAAGGGTCCGGAGGCGACCCGGGCCGGAGGTACAGCCCGCCGCCGGGCTGGGTGAGGTCCAGGCCGTTCTGCGCCCTGGTGAGGTCTAAGCCACGGCAGAGCTTGCCAGGGCCGTTGAGGAAATTTTTCCGCTGATAGGCCGTCATATCTTCCATCTTGCATCCGAACCGATTTTTTGCTATAATATCTCCGTTTTTGACCGGAACCGCACCGCGGATGAGAACGGCCGCCGGCTCCCCCTCCGCCTCGGTGACGAAGTTGAGGCAGTGATACATGCCGTAGATCAGGTAGATGTAGGCCGTCCCCGGCGGGGCGAAGAGCGTCTCCGTGCGGGCGGTGCGCCGGCCGCCGTAGGCGTGGCAGGCCTTGTCGGTCCGGCCGATGTAGGCCTCTGTCTCGGTGATGCGGCAGACCAGCTCCGCGCCGTCCGCCTGTACCCGTACAAGCTCACGGCCCAGAAGGTCCCGGGCGGCGGCGAGCGTGCCGCGGGCGTAGAAATCGCGGGTGAGGATGTCCATAAAATCACCGTCCTTTGCCGGCCCTCATCCGTCACGGCTTACAGCCGTGCCACCTTCCCCTAAAGGGGAAGGCTTTTGCTACGTACCTGAAAGGCTTCCTCCTCCAGGGGAAGCTGTCAAGCGAAGCGAGACTGATGAGGCGTAGGGGAGGATACCATCCGCCCGTGCCTCGTACGAAACTGAGCGGGCGCATGATATGCGCCCCTACATTCCTTTATCATACCATCTCTGCGCTGATTTTGCAATCTGGAGTTGATGCCAATGTCTCCTAAAACCATGAAGCTGCTGGCCAAGCCTATGCTCCTTGCCGCCGCCCTCATCTGGGGCACCTCCTTCTTTATTATGAAAAATGCCCTGGACGTGATGCCGGTGTTCTTTCTGCTGGCTATCCGGTTTACCGCCGGTGCGGCCCTGCTGGCCCTGATCGCCTGGAAGCGCTGGAAGCACCTTACCCCCGACTACCTGTGGAGAGGGGCGGTGATCGGAGGCTTCCTCTTCCTAGCCTACTCCATCCAGACCTTCGGGCTGGCTTTGACCACGCCCTCGAAAAATGCCTTCCTTACGGCGGTATACTGCGTGATTGTGCCGTTCCTCACCTGGGCGGTGGTGAAGGTGCGGCCCGACGGGTACAATATCGCCGCCGCACTGCTGTGCGTGACCGGGGTGGGGCTGGTGTCCCTCAGCGGGGAGCTGACCATCCAGGCCGGAGATTTGCTCACCCTGTGCTGCGCCCTGTTCTACGCCGCCCACATCGTGGCGGTGGCCAAGGTGTCGCCGGGAAAGGACGTCACCCTGCTTACCGTTTTTCAGTTTGCCTTCGCCGGGCTGTACGCCTGGATCGGAGGAGGGCTTACCGAGACCTTCCCCGCCGCCGCCCTGACCAGCCCGGAGGTGATGCTGCCCCTGGCCTACCTTTGTGTCATGGCCACCACCGTGGCCCTGCTGTTCCAGAACGTGGGAATGGTCTGGTCCGACCCCGCTTCCGGGGCGGTGATCCTCTCCCTGGAGTCGGTGTTCGGCGTGCTGTTCTCCGTCCTCTTCTACGGAGACCCGGTTACCGCGCAGCTGCTGGCCGGGTTCGCCCTCATCTTTGTGGCTGTGGTGTGCTCCGAGACAAAATTTTCCTTCCTGCGGAAAAAATAGGACTGTGTCCGCTCCCCGCGTCCCGCCTAAATGGCGGGATTTTTTAACAAAATAAAAAATAAAATTAAAGCTTGACTTTAATAAAATTAAAGTGTATACTGGGGTACAGAAAGGAGGTCCGCCTATGTCGATGGAACTGCTGCCCGAGTGGATGGCGGGGCTGGAGGAGGAGGACGTGGTGTTTATCAAAAAATTTGTCCTGGCCTCCGGGTCGCTGAAGGAGGTGGCCGGTCAGTACGGTGTCACCTACCCCACCGTCCGCCTGCGGCTGGACCGGCTGATCCAAAAAATACGCCTGACCGAGGACGCCGCCGCCGACCCCTATATCGCTACCATCAAACGGCTGGCGGTGAATGAAAAGCTGGACCTGGAAACCGCCAAGGTTCTGATCGCAGAGTACAAAAAGACGAAAAACAAGGAGGAATGATAAAATGGCTGGTGTGGGCATTTTCATTGGAGCGTTCGGACTCATATTCTATCTGCTCATTTTGCTGCTCCCCATCGCCCTGCTGGTGGCGCTTCAGGTGTGGCTGTGCAAAAAAAGCTTGAGGCTGGGGCTGATCCTGCCAGGTATCTCGCTGGTGCTGTCGATGGTGCTGGTGTTCAGCATGGCGGCCTTCGGGAGAATAGGGGGAGGCGCTCTGCGGGTGACGGACGAAAACGGGAACATAATCCAGGAGGAGACCATAAAAGCGCCGCCGATTAAGGCGGAGGAGGTGGTGGCCGTGGGGCTGGTGTTCCTGGTGAGCAATATCCCCACGGTGGTCTTCGGGGGCGTCTGGCTGCACTACAAGGGCCGGAAGGATACCCTGGACGACCTGAAGCGGATGCGGATTGAGGATCTGGAATAAAAAATTGCCGCCCTGAAAAGGGCGGCAATTTTTTACCGGTTCAGGCTGAGGTAGTCGGACAGCACGTAGCCGATGGCGGCCTGTCCGTCAGGGTTGCGGAAGAGGACCTGATACCAGCCAGACTCCTGGGCCAGCACCACCACCTGGCTGGAATTGCGCAGGGCGCCCACCTTGTCGTAGGTGGTGCCGGGGCCGGAGCGGACGTTCAAGCCGTTCTCCGCGTTGACCACGGTGCCGGTGTGGGCGGCGGGCTGGCAGGTGACCGCACAGCTGGCCGACTGGCCGTTCCAGCTGGCGGTAATGGTGACGGAGGTGCTCCCGTCGCCGGGGTAGAGGTTGGTGACCATGCCGCCGGAGGTGACAGGGGCGGAGGCGGGGTCGCTGCTAGTCCAGGTGATCTGGGCCCCCTCCACATGTGGGAGGATGGAGGCGCTCAGGGTGACGCTGCCGCCGGAGGCCAGCTCCACCTGGCTGCGGTCCAGGGCCAGGAGGTAATTGCCGGGGATGACGCCGGGGTCAACCGGGTCGGTAGGGTCGGCAGGATCAGTGGGATCGGTGGGGGGCGTGACCGGGTCGGTGGGGGTGATGGGGGTGTGCTCCAGCACCCGGTAGAGCAGAGAGGCCATCTGAGCCCGGGTCAGAGTGCCCTTGGGGTCCAGCATGCCGCCGCTGCCCGAGGCCAGCCCCTGAGAGACCAGAGTGGCGGAGGGAATTTGGGCGAAGCCGGCAATTTTATCCTTGTCCTGGAACTGGTCCAGGACGGACAGGGAGCCGTCAGGACAGGTCTTGCCCGCCACAGGCAGGAAGCGGTGGAGCAGAGAGAAGGCCTGCTCCCGGGTGATGTACTCCCGGGGGGCAAATCTGCCCTCTCCCACGCCGGAGGCCAGGCCCATCTGCTGGCCCCAGGCCAGGGCGGTGTAGAAATGGTCGGTCTCCTTTACGTCGGTGAAGGTGCAGGGGGCGGTTGCCGCCGGCTTGCCCATGGCGTTGTAGAGCATGAGCAGGAAGTCGCCCCGGATGATGGGGTAGTCCCGGCCAAATTCGGTGGAGTTGATGCCGCTGGCGATGCTGTGCGCATAGCAGTACTCCACCGCCTGGTAGGCCCAGTGGTCGGGGGTTACGTCGTTGTGGACGTTGCCCATAAGCACGCTGATGGTTTTGCTCTGGCCGCCGGCGGAGAGGGTGATGGAGCCCTCGCCGGGGGTCTGGGAGGCGGTGAAGAGGCCGTTTTGATCGACGGAGCCCACCTCGCCCTGGACGGTGCAGGTGACGGGGCCGAAGTCCCGCAGGGCGGTGCGGCCGTAGTAGCTGCCCGAGACCGCCAGCTGAATCTGGTCCCCCGCCTTCACCCGCAGGCTGGACAGAGGCGTGGAGGAGCCGGCCTGGGTGACGGTAAAGTCGGTGAGCTGGTTCACCACATGGAGCTGGGCGGTCCCTTGCAGGGTTCGGGTGGAGAGGAGGAGCGTCTCTTCGCCAGGGATGGGGCCGGCGGTGTAGGTGTTGGTATAGGGGTCTACGCCGCCCAGGCCGGTTTGGGCGGTGTAGGTCAGGCGGGAGAGGTCGGCGGAGACGGGGGCGAGCCCCTCGTCCACAGCCACGGGCTGGGACAGGGGGAGGGAGGAGCCGGTTAGCACCACCTGTCCGTGCTCCGGGAGGGCCAGGCGCTGGGCGTCGCCGCTGCCGTAGCGGTCGGCCACCAGCAGCAGGTAGGTGGCGCAGCTGCGGCCCTTCCCGCCGCCTGAGGGCTTGCTCTGCATGGCGGGGCCGGTGCGGCCGGGGACCCAGACGGACAGGGCGGTGGAGCCGCCGCCGTCCAGATTTACCGCCGTGACACAGCCCTGTGCCTGGAGCTCACGGGCCAGGTCCAGCTGGGACAGGCCCACGGAGTAGTTGGACTGCCGGCCGTCGACGGCGTAAAAGACCAGGGAGCCGTCTGACTTGATGCCCATGGCGGAGCGGGGCTGCCGGCCATCGTGGGCGTAGACCCAGGAGGAGCTGTCGGTGATGACGCCGTCCTCCACCATGACGTCCCCCACGCCGCAGGCCCACTGGGCGTCGGAGAGAAGGGCGTCGCCGCAGGAGGTGGACAGGACGATTTGATCCCCCACCTGGAAGGAGGCGAAGACGTCGGCGCGGTTGGACTTGTCGTCGGCGGTGAGGATGTACTCGTCCGGGCCGATGGTGATGGCCTGGTCGGAGAGGAGCAGCTCGGTGACCTCGAGGGCGAGGCTGGAGTTGACGGTGAGCTTGGAGACCTGGCCGGTATAGGGGTCTGGGAGGGCCCGCATCCGCACGTACCAGCCAGAGCCGGTGCTGCGGGTGGACACGTTGGAGAAGTGGCCGTTGAGCAGGTAGGTGCCGCCGTATTCGCTGCGGGTCTTGTTGAAGGCGTCAGGGACGGTATTGAGGCCGGTGGTGTGGTTGTAGAGGGTCAGGGACACCTGAGGGGTCCGGGTGATGGAGACCCGGCCGTCCTTGATGGTCATGGCGTTCTCGGTACCGGGGCTGGATTTGTAGATCCCGTCTTCGATAACCACTCCCATGGGCACGCCGGTGGACATGGCGAAAAAGTCGGTGTTGATCGCCCCCAGCACGTGCCAGCCCGCGGCCTGGGCGGTGGAGACTACGTGGCTGATGGAGCCGCCGCCGTAGATGGTGCCGTCGCCCTGGAGGAGGATGGGCTGGACGCCGGCGTCCGGCTCCAGCTCCAGCGCGAAGCTCTCGACCCGGCTGCCGCCGTTGAGGGTGACGGTGTTGCGGTAGGTCAAGCCGCCGGTGATCTCTGTGCTGGTCTGGAGGACGCGCTCACCCGCGTCGGCGTAGACGATGGGCAGAGACAGCAGCAGAGCCAGGGTGAAGGCCGCCGCCCTGCGGGAAAATGACTTGATATGTCTCATTAGGAAACTCCTTTGTGTGTGCGGTGGTGGTTGACGTACCCAGCTATTATAACAGACCGGACGCCGGGTTTCAATGGAAAAAAACCGGGGCCTTGGGCTGTTTACAAAACATTAAGGATTGAACGGTTGAAAAAGACTGGAAGTTGGTGTAAAATATACCGATTATATCTGAAAGGGGGCGAGGGCCCTGGAGGAAAAGCGGAGCAGCGCGGCCAGAACCATCAGCTGGATGATGGCGCTGACCCTCATCGGCAAGGTGCTGGGCCTCTACCGGGACCGGCTGCTGGCCGTCCACTACAGCACCGGCGCGGCGGCCAACGCTTTTTTTACCGCCAGCCGCATCCCACGGGTGTTTTTTGACGCCATCTTTGCCAGCGCCGTCTCCGCCTGCTTTATCCCGGTGTTCAGCGAGTATCTGGAGAAGAAGGGGAAGGGGGAGGCGCTGCGCTTCGCCGGCAGCTTTCTTACCCTGATCGCCCTGCTGACAGGGGGGCTGTCCGTGCTGGGGATGATCTTCCCCCAGCCCCTGGTGGCCCTCTTCGCCGACTACGCCGACCCCGCCACCACCGGCCTGGCCGCCGCCCTTACCAGAGTGATGCTGCCCACGGTGTTCTTCTCCGGCGTGGCCTTCTCCCTGGTGGGGGTGCTCCAGGCCCAGGACCACTTTACCGCCCCCGCCCTCATGTCCGCCGCCTCGAACCTGGTGATTATCTTCTATTTCTTCACCCTGGACAGCCGGCTGGGCATCTTCGGCCTGGCGGGGGCCTATCTGCTGGGGTGGCTTTTGCAGGGGGTGATTCTGCTGCCCCCCCTGAAAGGGCTGGACAGCTCCCTCCGCCCCGGACTGGACTTCCGGTCGGAGGGGATGAAAAAGGTGCTGGCCCTGATGGGGCCGGTGATGGTGTCTACCTGGGTGCAGCCGGTGAACCAGGCCGTAAATGCCCGCTTCGGCTCCCAGCTTTATGAGGGGGCGGGGGTGGCGGCGCTGGAGTACGCCTCTAACCTCTACCTGGTGATTACCGGGGTGTTTGTGCTGTCTGTGACCAATGTGATCTTTCCCAGGCTGTCCCGGCTGACCGCCGGGGGGCAGGAGGGGGCCTTTCTGGACACCATCCGCCAGACGCTGCGCTTTACCCTGTTCTTCGTCCTGCCCATGTCGGCGGGGCTGACGGCGGTGGCCGGGCCGCTGATCTCCCTGATCTACGGCGGGGGGGAGTTTGACGCCTTCGATGTGGAGATTACCGCCTCAGCCCTGAGCTGGATGGCGCTGGGCATGGCGGGCTACGCCGCCCAGAACATCCTCAGCCGGGCCTATTTCGCCAGGCAGAAGGGCCGGGGGCCGCTGGTGGCGGGAGGGGCGTCCATTTTGGCGAATATCCTGCTGAGCATGGCGCTGACCCGGCGGTTTTCCGTGGCCGGGCTGGCCCTGGCCAGCGCCCTTTCGGCCACCGTCTACGCGCTGCTGCTGCTGATTCCCCTCCAGCGGGGGGAGGGGCGGCTGCTAGATGGAAGGGCACTCTGGAACCTGGGGAGGATGGCCCTGGCCGCGCTGGTTATGGGGCTGTGCGTCCGGACGCTGCCCGGCCTTCTGCCCGGCGCGCTGCCCGCCGGAAAGACGGGGGAGCTGCTCTGCCTGGGGCTGTGTGCCATGACGGGGGTGGCGCTGTACTTCGCTTTGGCCCTGATTCTGCGGGTGGACGAGGCGAGACTGTGTGCGGAACTGGTCAAAAAGACTCTGAAACGAGGTTGAGCTATGGAACAAGCAAGAGAAATTTTAAACGGCAGCCTCCTGTGGAGGTGGCTGAGCGCCCTGTGCCTGTGGTGCGGGGAGCAGTGGCGGGGCAGCGGCGTGGTGGAGTGGTTCCTCCACCCCGGCGGGTGGAGTCCGGCCGCGTCGGAGAGCAGTATCTTTTTTAAGCTGTGGAACCTGGTGCGCGGCGGGCTGTGCTGGGTGTATAAAAAGCTGAGGCTGGACAAGCTCTTTGCCGGCAGCGTGTTTACTCACACCTGGCTCTGGTGCCTGCTGCCCGCTGCCCTGGCCCCCCTGCTGCCCACCATGGCGGTGCTGGGGCTGGCGGCTGTCGGGTTCTGCTCCCTGGCCCTGAATCTGGTGCGGGACCGGGCACGCCCCCTGGCCTGGTCCCCAATCAACCGCTATGTTATCCTCTACGCCGCCGTCTATCTGGTAGGCACCCTGTTCTCCGTCAGCCTGGAGGCCAGCCTGAAGTCCGGGCTGCTGACGGTGGCCTTTATCCTCTTCTCTGTGGTGCTGTACAACGCCGTGACCACCCGGAAGCAGCTGGACGTGCTGCTCACCCTTGTGGCCCTGGCGGCGGTGGCGGTGTCCTGCTACGGCATCTTGCAGTATATCTTCCGCTGGGGGTATCAGTCAGAGGCCTGGGTGGACAGCGATATGT
>JAAWEX010000034.1 GCA_022794495.1 Lawsonibacter sp.
TCCCTTGGGGACCGCCATGGGTGACACCTCCTTCGGCTGTGCCGGTCAGGGCACATCTACTACTCACTCAGCTTCCTTATCCAACAGCTGCGCAAGGGCTGCCAGTCTTGGATCGACGTCAGGTCCGCACCCGCAGGGGCCGAGGTTCAGGTCGGCTCCGCACTTGGCGCACAGCCCTTTGCAGTCGTCTGAGCAAAGGTTTTTGGTATCCATTGCGAGGATGAAGGCGGTGGTAACTGCCTCGTCCAGGTCCAGCTCGACGCCGTCCAGCAGGAGGATGTCGTCGTTCTCCTCGTCCTCCAGCTCCTGGGCCACCAGGCTGTCCAGCTTGACCGCTTTTTCCCGGGAAAACGCCTTCCCGCAGCGGTCGCACCGGAGCGCCAGCACAGAACGGGCCGTCCCCTCCAGCACCAGGGCGCCGGCGTGGTTGGTCACGCCGCCCTCCACCTGGACAGGATGGACGATAGGCTTGCTCCCATAGAAATCCTGCTGGGACAAATCCAGCTGAAACTGAAACGTCTTTTTCCCGTCCGGGACATGGATGATATCCCGCAGATCCAGGCGCATGGCGTTCCTCCCCTGGGGACAGCCCCCATACTCGCAAAATGGTACGCAGGATATTATAAAGAATTTCGCCCCAAATGTCAAATACTTTTCACAAATTTCTCCACGAAATTTATTGACACCGGGGGCGGAATATGGTGAAATATTTTGGATAGTCCGTAGGGGCCGTCCCCCGGTACAAAATCCGCAAGATGTGGAGCGGCGCAGAGACCGCCCCTGCAGGAGGCACCCATGAAAGAATTTACCATCGGAAAGAACGACGCCGGGCAGCGGCTGGACCGCTGGCTGGCCAAGACTATGCCGCTGCTCCCAGCGCCCCTGGCCCAGAAATACATCCGCCTCAAGCGGGTGAAGGTGAATGGCAAGGGCTCCAAGCGGGACGTGCGCCTCTGTGTGGGAGACGTGCTTCAGCTGTACATCAACGACGAGTTCTTTGAAAAACCCACCCCGGAAAATGCCTTCCTGTCCCTCTATCAGCCAAGGCTGAACATCCTCTATGAGGACGAGCACATCCTGCTGGTGGACAAGCGCCCCGGTATGGTGGTCCACCCTGATGAGTCCGAGCGGGTGAATACCCTGCTCACCCACGTCCAGGCCTATCTGTATCAGAAAAAGGAGTGGTCCCCCTACCGGGAGAACTCCTTCGCCCCCGCCCTGTGCAACCGCATCGACCGGAACACCGGGGGCATTGTCATTGCCGCCAAGACCGCTGAGGGTCTGCGGGTGATGAACCAGAAGATCAAGGACCGGGAGTTGACCAAGCTGTATCTGTGCGTGGTCCAGGGGAGGCTGTCCCCGCCCCAGGGTCGGCTGGAGGGCTATATCTTTAAGGACGAGGTGAAAAAACAGGTCTACGTCCGCAAGAGGCCGGAGCCGGGAGCCAAGACGGCCGTCACCGACTACAGGACCTTGGCGGTGAAAAACGGTCTGTCCCTGGTGGAGTGCGATCTGATTACCGGCCGGACCCACCAGATCCGGGCCCAGTTCGCCGCCGCCGGCCACCCCCTTCTGGGGGACGGCAAGTACGGCAGCGAGCGGGAGAACCGGAGGTACGGCCGCCACGGGCAGGCGCTGTATTCCTACAAGCTGATCTTCCAGTTCACCACCCCCGCCGGCCCCTTGGAGCCCCTCAACGGAAAGACCTTCCAGGTGGAGGATGTGGAGTTTGTGAAGGAGTATTTTTCCCAGGAGAAAGCCCCCCTCTTCGAGGGGGGTGGCACGGCGGAGCCGTGACGGGGGGGAGCTGGGGCCGCCGTCCCGGCGATTGATAATGTTCAGACAGGTGGGCCGCCCAGGGGGGCGGCCCCTACGTTTTTCTTGACATCCGCGTCCTACAGGTGTAGTATAGTATACAGGACTACAACTGTAGGAGGCGTGAATATGAAATTATCCGACCGAGAGTGGACGGTATTGGGCGTGCTGTGGGACACGGGCGGGGCGGCGCTGGGAGAGGTGACGGCCGCCCTCCGGGAGGCGACGGGCTGGAGCCGGAACACGGTGCTCACCTACCTGACCCGGATGGAGGCGAAGGGCCTGGTGTCCATTGACAAGGGGCGCTGTCCCCACTGCTACCAGGCGGCGCTGAGCCGGGAGGAATGCCAGTCCCAGGCCCGGGACAGCTTTCTCCAAAATGTATACCAGGGGGCCGCCGGCGACCTGGTGGCGGCCTTTCTGCGGGAGCGGCCCATTTCCGCCCGGGAGCGGGCGGAGCTGCGCCGTCTGCTGGACGAGATGGAGGTGTGAGCCATGACAGATATCTGGTCCTTTCTGCTTCAGACCCTGACGGCCTCCGGGGCGGCGGTGCTGCTGCTGGCCCTCAAGGCCATGTTCCGGGACAAGCTCTCCCCCCGGTGGCAGTTTGCCGCCTGGGGCGTGCTGGCCATCCTGCTGCTCCTGCCGGCGGGTCGGGGCGGGCGGTATGTCCTGCTCAACTGGCCCTTCTATGTGGAGCTGCTCCGCTCCGCCCTCACCGGGGAGTACGGGGCCCTGGCCCATATAACCGCCCCCATCCCCCTGCCCGCGCTGAGGGTCCCCCGGAGCCTGGAGGAGTGGCTGTTTGCCCTCTATGTGCTGGGCGTGGTCTTTTTCCTGGTCCGGTACATTGTGGGCTATGTCCGTCTGCGGCTGGCCCTGCGGGCGGGCCGCCCGGCGGCGGAGTCCGTCCAGGCGGTGGCGGAGGAATACGGTCTGCCCGCCTGCCCGGCGATTGAGGCGGAGGGCCTGTCCTCGGCCTTTATCTGCGGGGTGTTCAGGCCTGTGCTGGCCCTGCCGGCGGGGGTGAGGACAGATGAAAAGGTGATTCTTCACGAGCTGCTCCACCTGAAATACCGCGACGCCGCCTGGGGGCTGGTCATCTGCCTGTTCCGGTGCCTCCACTGGTGCAATCCTCTGCTGTGGTACTGCGCCGACCGGGCGGGGAACGACCTGGAGTCCCTGTGCGACCAGCGGGTGCTGGAGCGGCTGGAGGGGGAGGACCGGCGGGACTACGGCCGCATCCTCCTCAGCATGGCCGACGAGAAATACGCCCGGGCCCCCGGCACTTCCGCCATGGCCAACGGCGGGAGGAACATCCGGAGGAGGATTGAGGCCATCGCCCGGTTTAAAAAGTACCCGGCGGGGATGGGGCTGGTGTCGGGGTGTATCCTGCTGGTGCTGGCGGTGTTTTTGACTGTGGGGGCCAGGGCGGAGGTGCCCGGCCTGGGTGCGGTGAATGTCCCTGCACAGATGGCTCGGGCCCGGACCACCCCCTGCACCACCTACGCTGGGGCCATTGACACCTACGCCAAGGCGGTACTGTGCCATCGGACGGACTACCGGGCCATGTGCGCGCCCCTCTCGGAACAAAATCAGCTGGCGGAGAGCTATCATACCGCTCCGATGTGGACCAGGGAGGCGATGGGCATGCATGAGAGCTATTCGATTGACAGCAGCCTGGGCTATCAGTTCCGCAACCTGGTCCGGGTGGACGAGGACACCTACGAGGGTCTGCTGACGCTGGCCCTGAACTACGCCCCCGAGGGAGCGGGGGACAGCGACTACATCTGGCTGGCCGTTCAGCCCCTCCGGGCAGAGCTGGAGGGGGAGCGCTGGGTGGTGATCCCCCAGGGGGAGTTTCAGGCCTTTCAGGCCCTCTACTGGAAGAGCTGGCCCAGCAGCTGCGACCAGATGCCCGCCTGGGAGTATGAGGCCCGGTCCGGGGACTTTATCCTCCGGCTGCGGCGGCAGACCACCTCCGCTGTGGACAGCTATGAGCAGGAGGGAAACCAGCTGTTTGGCACCCGGCTGGTCTTCGGCACCACGCCCCTGCCCAACGGGAGCTTTGACACCCAGTACTATCAGCACCTGGAGGCGGAGTACACCGGCAGCCCGGAGGACAAGGGAAAGTATACCAGCCTGGGGGCCGCCAGCCGCCCCATCTGGGGAGAGGTGAAACGGCCGGAGCTGGAGCCCCTGGCTCCGCCGGAGCAGAACCCCGACGCCACGGACTGGACCGGGAGCAGCAACCAGGGGGATTTCTGGTCGAACACCACCCTGGAGGGGGACTGGGAGAACCCCGTCTTCCTGGGCGGGGGCGGCAGCACGGTGGGAAGAGCCCCCTTTGGCCGCCCCAGCGCCTACGCGGTGGATTTTTACATCAACGGACAGAGGAGGGAGAAGCTGACCCTGCTCCCCGTAGAAGGAGAAGGCAATGACTGACTACGAGAGGCTGTACACCGGCCTGTCTCACGCGGCCTGGGGCTATTTCCTGCTCCATTTCAACTTCAACCTGAATGTTGACAGCACATCGATCAACATCCTGCCCAGCTTCGCTGGGGCGCTGCTGCTGCTGTCCGCTGTAGACAAGCTGTCGGCGGAGCGGCGGGACCTGAAGCTGCTGCGGCCCCTGTGCATGATACTGGCGGCGTGGCACCTGGCCGACTGGCTGCTGGCCCTGGCAGGGACGTCTTTGACTGGGAAGATTCTCTTTCTGGACCTGATCTTTACTGCGGTGCTGCTGTATTTCCACTTTCAGTTTCTCACCGACATGGCGGCCATCGCGGAGAAGTACCAGCCAGAGGAGGAGACCCTGAACCGGCGCATCCTCCGCCGCAGGACGGTTCTGCTTGTGCTGGCAACAATCGCTGATGTGGCCAGCGGCCTGTTCCAGGCGGCCGATTTGGGGCAGATGATGAAAATGGAGATGCCCTTCGGTCTGCTGACGATTGCCTTGGGCGTCCTTCTGGCTGTGACGCTGATTGTGATTGTGATGATTATGTTCTCCCTGTTCCAGCTGCGCCGGTATGTCCGGAACTGGGGAGAGGCGGAGCCGCCGTTTCCCGCGGAATAAGACTTCCTCATTAGGGGAAGATGTCGTTAGTGAAGCAAATGATAAATGATCCCCCCTTACAGGGGGGATTTTTATGGTCTAATTATGTTTCCTTATATCTGAAATTCTGCACACTAAACCCATCTCATTTGTGCTATGATACAGAAAAGAGGAGTCCTGCAGGAAAGGAGAAAAAAATGTCTTTCATCTCAAGCTACACCATAGAGAGCTCTGACATGATCTATACCCATACCCATCCCCACGCCCACATTATCCTGCCGGTCCAAAAGACATTTTTTATCCAATTTGGGGGCCGAAGCCACGAGGTCACACCCCGACAGCTGGCCTTTGTGCCGCCGAATGTTTCCCACACCTATAGCTGCAATGGGTTATCGATTACCTTAAACATTCCCGCCGAGATGGTAAAGCCTGTGGATCTCGCGCTTTTGACAGAGAACCGCGTGGTGGACGTTGATGAGCGGCTGGAGCTGCTGGTGAATTTAATCAAGCAGGAGGTGCAGGGGCCGGAGAGCAGCAATGAGTCGCTGCGTTACCTGTTTTACTACCTGTATGACCGGCTTGCAGAGCGCTACCGGACTCCGTCCCTGCGGCACATCCACGCAAATTACGCCGGGCGCATCAGCATCGCGGAGCTGGCGGCCATCGAGGGGTACAGCGCCCCCTACTATACAGACTGGTTCAAGAAAAAGGTGGGCTGTATGCCCAGCGAGTATCTACAGGCGCTGCGGATTGAAAAGGCCCAGGAGATTTTGAACACCACCCATTACCGGGTACTGGACGTGGCGCTTCAGGTTGGCTACGCCAACTGCTCCTCTTTCGTCCGCGCATTTAAGGCCGTTACAGGAATGACGCCCAACGAGTACCGGCGTCAGGAATCCAAGGAATCCAGATAGAATCTGTGCAATTTAAAAGGAGGGTCACAATGAGAATTGAAGAGCACCCAGTGCGGCAGTTTGACCGGGGAGAAAAGGTAAGCTTTTTCTACAACGGGCAAAAGATGGAGGGGTACTCCAGCGAGACGATTGCCGCCGCCCTGCACGCCGCCGGCGTGCGCCGGCTGGGCCACAGCCCGGAGCTTCACCGGCCCCGGGGCCTGTTCTGCGCCATCGGCAACTGCTCCTCCTGCTTTATGACGGTGAACGGAGAGCCCAATGTGCGCATCTGCGTCACCCGTCTGGAGGACGGGATGCGGGTTGAGGAGCAGCAGGGAAAGGGGGCTGTGCCCACATGATTCGAGACGCGGAGATTTTAGTGGTGGGCGGGGGCCCTGCCGGTCTGTGCGCCGCCCAGGCCGCCGCTGAGATGGGGGCGAAGGTGCTGGTGCTGGAGCGGGACTACGCGCCCGGCGGCCAGCTGGTGAAGCAGACCCACAAGTTTTTTGGC
Organism: Lawsonibacter sp.; assembly: GCA_022794495.1. Lineage (GTDB taxonomy): Bacteria > Bacillota > Clostridia > Oscillospirales > Oscillospiraceae > Lawsonibacter. The sequence goes on from JAAWEX010000034.1 coordinate 6,275, forward strand.
TCTGAAAAGCAGCACGCCGGGGAGCGGGGCTTCCAGATCGGCGAGGACCTGCTGAAGGAGATCCAGGCCAGCCCCAACGTGGAGATTATGAGTGAGACCACCGTGCTGGGCTGCTACGAGGACGGGGTGGTTACCGCGCTGCGGGGGGATAAACACCTGAAGTTCCGACCCCAGCGGCTGATTATTACCACCGGGGCGGCGGAAAAATTCCTGGCCTTCCCCGGCAACGACCTGCCCGGCGTCTACGGCGCGGGGGCGGTGCAGACCTTGATGAATGTGGCGGGGATCAAGCCCGCTGAGCGGGTTCTGATGGTAGGCTCGGGCAATATCGGGCTGATTGTCTCCTACCAGCTGAAGCAGGCTGGCGTGGAGATTGCGGCAATCGTGGAGGCCGCCCCCAGAATCGGCGGCTACCTGGTCCACGCCTCGAAGATTCGCCGAGCGGGGATTCCCATCCTCACCGGCTGGACCGTAAAAGAGGTGTTGGGCGCCGAACAGGTGGAGGGGGCGGTGATCTGCCAGCTGGACGAAAAATTCCAGCAGATCCCCGGTACAGAGAAGCGTGTGGAGTGCGACGCCATCTGTCTGGCGGTGGGGCTGACCCCCCTGACCGAGCTGTGCTGGCAGGCGGGATGTGAGATGAAATTTGTCCGGGAGCTGTCCGGCCATGTGCCGGTGGTGGACGATAAATTGGAGACCACAAGGCCCGGCATCTACGCCGCGGGAGATGTGACAGGGATTGAGGAGGCCTCCTCGGCCATGGTGGAGGGCAGAATTGCCGGCTACTCCGCCGCCGAGAGCCTGGGCCGCTCCCCCGAGGCCGCGGCAAAGGGCCGGGAAGAGGCCCAGGCAGACCTGCGGCAGCTGCGGGCCGGCCCCACCGGCGGGAAAATCAACGCCGGGATTGAAAAAATGAAGCAGGAGGGAGGGACAGTACATGTTAATCTCTACGGGTATTCCCACTAAAGAGGACCTGCAGGGGGTAACGCCCCCTGCCCAGCGGCGGGCAAAGGGGCCTGTGGCTATGGCGGAGTGCTTTCAGAAAATTCCCTGCAACCCCTGCGCCGCCTCCTGCCCGGTGAAGGCAATCCACATTGGGGAGGACATCAACGAGTGTCCCACCATCGACTTTGACCTGTGCACCGGCTGCGGCACCTGCCTGACCAAGTGTCCTGGCCTGGCCATCTTCATTGTAGACGAGAGCCACAGCGATACCACCGCCCTGGTGCGGCTGCCCTTTGAGTATCTGCCCCTGCCGGAGGCCGGGCAGTACGCCATGGGCCTGGACCGGGCGGGCGGGGAGCTGGGCTGGTTCAAGGTGGCCCGGGTGATTCGGGGGAACAGCCGCAACCTGACCCACACCATATGCCTGGAGGTTCCCAGGGAGCTGTCTATGGAGGTGCGCAATATCAGAGAGGGGGGCTATCGAAATGGATGACCGGAACACCATTCTCTGCCGCTGCGAGGACCTGACGCGAGAGCGTATCCTGGCCTGCATTGAGGAGGGCTATCAGACCATCGACGAGATCAAGCGGGTCACCCGGGCCGGCATGGGCCCCTGCCAGGGGCGCACCTGCCGGATGCTCATCGCCCAGGAGCTGTCTACTTATTACCACGTCCCCATGGAAGAGGTGCTGATGTCGGGCTTCCGCCCGCCCATCAAGCCGGTCCCGATGGGGGTTCTGGCGGATTCCTATGAGGAAGGAGGGGGCCAGTCATGAAAAAAGGATACAGCGCGGTGGTAATCGGCGGCGGCATCGTGGGCTGCGCCACTGCCTTTGAGCTGGCAAAGCGGGGCGTTACCGATGTGCTGCTGGTGGAAAAGGGCTTTCTTACCTCCGGCGCCACCGGCCGGTGCGGGGCGGGTATCCGGCAGCAGTGGGGCTCTGAGCTCAATGCCCGGCTGGCCCTGGAGAGCACCCACATTTTTGAACAGCTGGAGGAGTATACCGGCTATGGCCGCAGCTGTGAGCTGCACCAGGGGGGCTATCTGCTGGTGGCCTACTCTGAGAAGGAGTGGGCCCAGTTCCAGGAGAATCTGAAGGTACAGCACGCCTTGGGGATCGACGCCAGGGCGGTGGACCTGAAGGAAGCCCGGGAGATTGTCCCCATTCTGAACACTGAGGGGATGTATGGGGCCACCTTCTGCCAGAAGGACGGCCACGCCAACCCCTTCCACTGCACCCAGGCCTACGCCCAGGGGGCGAAGCGGATGGGAGTGGATATCGCCGCCTATACCGCCGTTACGGGGTTCCAGGTGGAGAATGGACATATCTCTGCTGTGGAGACGACGGCAGGCACGGTGGAGACCAGGCTGGTCATTAACTGCGCCAACACCAGGGCCCCCGGCCTGGCCAAGCTGGTGGGGCAGGATATTCCGGTGTATGCTGAGCGCCATCAGGCGCTGGTGACAGAGCCGGTGGCCCCGCTGATGGACTGCATGGTGATGTCCTTCCTGCGGTCCTACTATGTCCAGCAGACCCCCCATGGCAGCTTTGTCATGGGCATCGGCCCCCAGGAGGACCCCAGCTTTAACTTCCAGTCCAGCTGGCAGTTTTTAGAGAAGTGCTGCGCCGTGATCTGCGAGGCGCTGCCCGCCCTGCGTGGACTGCGGGTGGTGCGCCAGTGGGCGGGGCAGTATGATCTGAGCCCTGACCGCAACCCTGTGATTGACGAGGCGGAGCAGGCGAAAGGATTTTATACTGTCTGCGGCTTCTCCGGCCACGGGTTTATGGTGGCGCCCAGGGTGGCGATTCTGGTGGCTAACCACCTGACGGGCCAGGAGGACAGCCTGGACATCCGCCGCTTCAGCGCCAGGCGCTATGAGACCGGCGAGCTCCTTCTGGAGCCCGCTGTGGTGTGACCCTGCGCGCTGCTGGTCCGCGGCAAACGGTTTATAAGGCGGCCGTCCGAGGTGAGGGCCGCCTTTTTGCTTGATTGGCCATTTGTTCGTATTATGGCACAATTTTCTCCCTGGGGTGCGGGTTGATTTATTGAAATCGGAAAAGATGCCGGCATAGAGGAGATCAGCTCTTGCAATGCCGCAGGCACTGTGCTACAATAGCGGAAAAGTCCCATGTAAATATGCATTTTGAAAGTGGTGGACGAGCCCCTTTCCAAACGCTGGCTGACTGGAAGAAGTTCCGGGCGGCTTTGTTTTGGATGGGGCTTGTTTATTTTTGAATATGGAGGAATCAAACAAATGAAAAAGTCAATTTCCTGTCTTCTCGCCCTGGCCATGCTGCTGGGCACGCTGTCCGCCTGCGGCGGCGGTCAGGCTTCCAGCGGCAGTCAGCAGCCCGCTTCCAGTTCCACAGGGTCCTCGACCTCTCAGCCTGCCGGCCCCGCCCCGGAGGCGCCTGCGGCTCCCGCCGTGGATACCGTGATCCTCAAAGAGGCCGACGACAAGATGATCAACACTTACACGCTGCTGGCGGTGAACCCTGACGCCCCCTTCGTGGACGCCGACGGAAAGGCCGTCGCGGATGTGGCCGTCAACACCGCCGGGGCCGAGGCCCTGATCCAGTGGCTGCTCTCTGACGAGGGCATGACCATGGCCGCGGAATTCGGCCAGGCCGATTTTGGCGACAGCCTGTTCTATCTGCTGGAGGGCGCTCCCAGCTACTCCGGCGACATCGCCGCCGCCACCGACGAGACCAAGACCATCCGCCTGTCCACTACCACCTCCGTCAACGACTCCGGCCTGCTGGGCAGCCTGCTGCCGGTATTTGAGGGGAAGTACGGCTATACGGTAGAGGTTCAGTCCGCCGGCACCGGCAAAGCCATCGCCGCCGCCAAATACGGCAACGCCGACCTGATTCTGGTCCACGCCAAGAGCCAGGAGGAGGCCTTTGTGGAGGAGGGCTTCTCCTATGTCCTGCCCGGCTTTGAGAGCGAGCGGCTGTCCTTCCTGTATAACTACTTTGTCCTCTGCGGCCCCTCCGACGACCCTGCCGGGGTGAAGGACAGCGCCAGCGTTCTGGACGCCTTTGCCGCCATCGCCGACGGCAAGCACCCCTTCATCTCCCGGGGCGACGGCTCCGGCACCCACACCAAGGAGCTGTCCCTGTGGCCTGAGGCCCTGGGCATCACCGCTGAGGCGGAGAGCTTTGTGGACTACACCGACTGGTATACCTCTGCCAACGCCGGCATGGGCGAATGCCTGGTGATGGCTGAGGAGACCCACGGCTATATCCTCACCGACAAGGCCACCTTCTTGACCTTCCAGGCCAACGGTGGTATCATGGAGTAACACAACATGGAAGCCGGGGCGGAGCTGGCGCTTCGTCCCGGCTTTTTTGACGGAAAGGAGGGGCATACCATGCAGACCGCCCTGCAAAAGGCTGTCGCCTTGATCCTCAGCGGAGACCGGGAGCTGGGGAACATTCTGCTGGTGACGGCGAAAACCAGCCTGTCCAGCTCTCTGATCGCCCTGCTGCTGGGGGTCCCCCTGGGAATCTGGCTGGGGGCCAGCCGGTTCCGGGGGAGACAGGCGCTGGTGGTGCTCAACCGGACCCTGATGGGGATGCCGCCGGTGGTCTGCGGGCTGTTTTTATACCTGCTGTTCTCCGGGGTGGGGCCCTTCGGGCGGATGAAGCTGCTGTTTACGGTGCCCATCATGGTCCTGGCCCAGGTGCTGCTGATTACCCCCCTGGTGGTGGGGAATCTGGAAACCTATGTGGCCGGGGTGGCCCCGGCGGTGCGGGAGACCGCCCTGGGCCTGAGCCTGGGGACGGGAAAGACCTTCCTGCTGCTGGCCAACGAGTGCGTCTACTCTATCTTCTCCACCTATCTGCTGGCCTTCGCCCGGGCCATCGCCGAGGTGGGGGCGGTGTCGATGGTGGGCGGGGCCATCGCCTGGAAGACCAATGTGATGACCACCGCCATCATGCAGTACACCAACCGGGGGAATTTCTCCCTGGGCATCGCCCTGGGACTGATTCTGATGACGGTGTCGCTGCTGGTGAACATTCTGGTATCCCTGATGCAGAGGAGGCTGAGCCGGTGAAGATCAACCCCTGTACCAAGACCTACGGCGGCCGCACGGTCCTGCGCTTTCCCGGCCTGGAGCTGGCGCCGGGGAGGATTTATGCCGTGGTGGGGGCCAACGGCAGCGGCAAGTCCACCTTCGCCCGGCTGACCGCTGGAGCCATCCCCCCCGATGGGGGAGGCCGGGTGCTGAAGGGGCCGGTTTCCTTGGGCTACATGCCCCAAAAGAGCTACCCCTTCCGGCTCACCGTCCGGCGGAATATCCTGCTGGCCGGCGGGGCGGCCCAGCGGGCCGAGGCGCTGATGGAGGCCCTGGGCCTCACGCCCCTGGCAGATCAGCGGGCGGGGGGACTCTCCGGCGGGGAGACCGCCCGGATGGCCCTGGCCAGAGTGCTGATGCGGCCCTGTGATCTGCTGATTCTGGACGAGCCCACCGCCTCTATGGACATGGAGTCCGCCATTTTGGCCGAGGGGCTGGTGTCAGCCCGGCGGGAGGAGACAGGCTGTGCCGTGCTGCTGATCACCCACGACCTCCAGCAGGCCCGCCGCCTGGCGGACGAGGCCCTGTTCTTTCACGCCGGCCAGCTGTGGGAGGCTGGTCCGGCGGAGCGGGTCCTCTTTTCGCCGGAGCGGCTGGAGACCCGGAGGTTTTTGGAGTTTTACGGCGGACAAAGCAAGCCGTCAGAGGAGTGAACCCTCCCCTGACGGCTTGTTATTATCCTCCGCCCAGCAAATGGATGACCTCCAGGTCGTCTGTGTCCTTCAGGATGGTGGCGCCATATTCCTCTGGCCAGACCACCCTTCCGTTGAGCTTGACCACCAGCTTGGGCCAGGTGAATCTGCAAGCCTCAATCAGCGCCTGAACAGTAAGGCCCTCTTGCCAGTCCTTGTAGTCTCTGTGATTTAACTGCATCATTTCCACCCTCTTAAAAGCCCTGCGGGAATCACCCGCAGGGCCATTTTCTTGATTATATCACATTTGCCGGACTTGCGCCAGTGGTTTTAGGATTCTTTTTTCCCTTCCTGCTCCAGCAGGGGCTGGATGACCTCCAGCAGCTCGGGGAGAGCCATATCCAGCTCCTTCAGGTGCTCCACGGTGGGCACACCGTTCATGGTCCAGCCCCGCTTGGGGTAAACGGCGTCGATCAGGGTCTGGTACTGAGCCTCGCGGTATTTCCGGGTGGCGGCGATGCGCTGGGTGAGGGACATGCTCTTGACCTGTTCCTCAGTGTAGCCGGCCAGCTCCACCAGCTGCTTGTCGTAGCGCTCCTCACGCCACAGATACTCGTCCTCGAAGACGGGGCCGGCGCTGCGGTAGGGGATGGCGTCGTTGGCCCGCAGGCCCTTGCCCATGCGAATGTTGAAGATGCGCTGGAAATTATACACCCGTTCCGACTGGCGGATCATCCCCTTGGTGTCCAGCTTCTGGCCGGTGACGCCGTAATACAGGTTCAGGTAGTTCTCCACGTGTTCCGGCACCATCTTGGGGTCGTCGGTGAGGGCGTTGTCCGCCGGGACGATGTCGTTCCAGGGGAGCTTGCACAGGCCCATCAGACCGAACCAGGTGCGGAACATGGGGTAGAAGTACAGGGCCTCTGCCTTGTCCTCAAAGGTGGGGATCTGGTTGTTCACCTGATCCATGAAAATCAGCCAGGCCTCGTCGTGCTGGGGGCCCTTGTTGGTCAGGCCGTAGCCGCCCTGCTGGGCCAGCGACTCCTTGGCGGAGTACTCAGAGTACTCCAGGCCCTTCTGTTCCATGCCGAAGTCGTTCATCTCGTTGATGTCGCCCCAGCCCTGTGCCGCGAAGTACTCCTTCTGCTTGTGGATGCCCAGGGCCGCAATCTTGCCGAAGCCCTCGTTCCGGGCCATTTGGTGCATCATCTCCAGGTCGGCCGCCGCGTTGCCCCACTCCAGCTTCAGCCCGCCGGTGCGCTCCTCGTTGAGGATGCCCCGCTCATAGCATTCCATAAGGAAGGCGGTCATGGTGCCGTAGGAGATGGTGTCCAGACCGTAGGTGTCGCAGTAGAAGTTGATCTCCAGCACCTCCTGGGGGTTGTAGATGCCGCAGGAGGGGCCCAGGCCGGCGGCGCTCTCATACTCCGGGCCGTCTACGCAGACCCGCTGTCCCTTGTAGGGGCCGGTCTTCAGGAGGAAATGGTCAGAGGCCTTGGCGCAGGCCATGGAGCAGCCGTACCAGCAGCCGTCCGCCGCGCCCTGGGTCAGCCAGTCCTCTTTAAACACCGCGGCGGTCATCTCGTCAATGCCGGGGGCGTCGCCGAATTTAAAGTTGTGGGTGGGGACGATATCGTAGTCCGCCAGGGTGCGCAGAGAGTAGGCGGTGCCCACGCCCCGCATGTCGTTCTGGTGGATGTCGTTGTTGGCCACCTCGCGGTGGAACTTCATGCCGGTTTGATTGATCAGTCCGAAGTCCGCCGCGTGGTTCAGGTCGGCCTTGACGCCGTCGATCTTGCACACCAGGGCCTTGATGCCCTTGTTCCGGAACACCCGGCCGATGCCGCCCCGGCCGGCCTGCTTCAGTCTGGTCACGCCCCGGCGGGGATCGTAGAAGGAGAAGTTCAGCATACCCATATTGCAGTAGTCCGCCGCCGAGCCGGCCGCCGCCACCGCAATATTTTTCTTGTCGTTCTCGTCCTTGGCGTAGAGGCTGGTGAGCTCCTCGCACAGGATGTGGGCGTCGAAGTGCTCCAGGGGGGCCTCCTCAAAAGAGATGGTGCCGGTGGTGGCGTCGATGACCACAATCACGTCCTTCTCGGACTTGCCCTTGATCTCCAGGGCGTCGAAGCCGGCGAACTTCAGGTAGGGGCCGAAGAAGCCGCCCACGTTGGAGTCGATGGGGATGTCGGTGAGGGGGGAGATGGTGCACACCAGGGTCTTGCCCGTGCCGCC